>DASYRU010000387.1:0-1923 GCA_036004165.1 Actinomycetota bacterium | reverse complement strand
TACGTCACCCTCACCGACATCCTCGGCGCCGAGGACGCCTTCGGCGACATGGACTTCAAGGTCGCCGGCACCCGCGAGTTCGTCACCGCGCTGCAGCTGGACACCAAGCTCAGCGGCATCCCCAGCGAGGTGCTGATCGCCGCCCTCACCCAGGCGCGCGACGCCCGCATGGTGGTCCTGGACGTCATCCAGGCGGCCATCGACCACCCGCGGGAGCAGCTCAACCGGCTCGCCCCCCGGGTCCACATCGAGCAGATCCCGGTCGCCAAGATCGGCGAGCTGATCGGCCCCAAGGGCAAGCGCATCAACGAGATCCAGGCCGCCTCCGGCGCCGAGATCTCCATCGAGGACGACGGCCGCGTCTACATCGGCGCCACCGACGGCGACCAGCTCGACATCGCCCTCAAGATGATCCGCGAGCAGATGAACCCGGTCATGCCCCAGGTCGGCGAGCGCTACCTGGGCACGGTGGTCAAGACCACCACCTTCGGCGCGTTCATCTCGCTCACCCCGGGCAAGGACGGCCTGCTGCACATCTCCCGGCTCGGCAAGAAGGGCCAGCGGGTCCGCGCGGTCGAGGACGTCGTCAACGTCGGCGACAAGCTGCTGGTCGAGGTGATGGAGATCGACCGCCAGAACCGCATCTCCCTGCGGCTGGCCGAGGAGGACGAGGCGCCCGCCCAGGAAGCGCCGGCCGCCGGCGGCGACGGCGACGCCGAGAGCAGGTGACGCGGGTGGCGTCCGCCGCCTTCGACCGTACCGAGCTGCCAGGGGGCCTGCGGGTCCTGACCGAGCGCATGCCCGCCGTGCGCTCGGTCGCGCTGGGGTTCTGGGCCGGCGTGGGATCAAGGGACGAGACCCCACGCCTGGCCGGTGCCTCCCACTACCTCGAGCACCTGCTGTTCAAGGGCACCAGGCGCCGCTCTGCCCGTGACATCGCCGAGGTGATGGACGCGGTCGGTGGTGAGACCAACGCCTTCACCTCCAAGGAGTACACCTGCTTCTACGCCAGGACGCTCGACCGCGACCTGCCGCTGGCGGTCGACGTCCTGGTCGACATGCTGCGCTCCTCGAGGATGGCCAGCGTCGACGTGGAAGCCGAGCGGACGGTCATCCTCGAAGAGATCGGCATGCACAACGACGCGCCCGACGACATCGTCCACGACCTGTTCGCCGAGGCGCTGTTCGGTGGCCACCCGCT
Organism: Actinomycetota bacterium; assembly: GCA_036004165.1. GTDB lineage: Bacteria > Actinomycetota > CALGFH01 > CALGFH01 > CALGFH01 > CALGFH01. Next base: position 722 of record DASYRU010000387.1, on the reverse strand, counting down.
CGGCCGGCCGGTGCTCGGCTCGGTCGATTCGATCACCGCGATGCCGCGCGACGCGATCGTCCGCTACTGGCGGCGCCACTACATGCCAGGGAACCTGGTGGTGGCCGCGGCCGGCAGCGTCGGCCACGACAAGGTCGTCCAGCTGGTCGCCGACGCCTTCGGCGACGCCACCGACGGCGAGGCGCTCGGGCCGCGGACGGGGCGGCAGGAGCCGCGGCTGCACGGCGGGGTGCTGGTGCGCCGCAAGCCGACCGAGCAGGCGCACGTGGTACTCGGCGGCAGGGGGCTGTCCCGCTCCGACCCTCGCCGCTTCGCCCTCGGGGTGCTCAACCTCGCCTTCGGCGGCGGCGTCAGCTCGCGGCTGTTCCAGGAGGTGCGCGAGAAGCGTGGCCTGGTCTACTCGATCTACTCCTACGCCGCCCAGTACTCGGAGACCGGCTCGTTCTCGGTGTACGCCGGCGCGGCGCCCAAGCGCATCCACGAGGTGCTGGCGATCGTCCGTGACGAGCTGGAGCGGGTGGTCGCCGACGGGCTGACCGAAGCGGAGCTGGAGCGGGGCAAGGGCCACCTCAAGGGCTCGCTGGTGCTCGGCATGGAGGACACCTCCGGCCGCATGACCCGCCTTGGCAAGTCGGAGCTGACCTACGGCGAGATCCTCTCCCTCGACGAGGTGGTCCGCCGGGTGGACGCCGTCAGCGACGCCGACGTGCGCGCGGTGGCCA
>DASYRU010000386.1:0-1525 GCA_036004165.1 Actinomycetota bacterium | reverse complement strand
CTCGCGCGCCCAGGTGACCCGGCGCGGCAGCCAGACGACCAGCAGCGCCGCGATCGGCACCAGCGCGACCGCCAGACCCAGCCAGAGGGCGAGGTCGTGCACCACCTGCTGCTGGGTGGCCGCGGCATCCGCCAGCACCCGTCCGACCCCGCCGAGGCGCCCGAACGGGTCGCGCAGCTCGTCCCCGACCACCGGGATGCGGCCGACCCGCTCCTGGAGGTCGCCGATGTCGCCGGCGAAGGCGTCGCCGGCCCGCTCGACCGCCGCCGCCGGGGTGGCGAGCTGGTCGACCAGCCCGTGCAGGGTGATCCCGGCCAGCGCCCACAGCACGACCCACGCCAGCACCGCCAGGTCCCCGGCGACCTGGCGGACCCGCATGGCGGTGATCTCGGCGTAGAGCCGCACGCGAGCCCTAGCCGCTCATGGCCCGGGCCATGGCACAGGCGCTCTTGGGGGGCCGTGGGGGAAGCGAGCTCCCCCCACATCGATCAAGGACTGCGGTTGGCAGCCTGCCGGCGACCTCCGGCAGAACCAGGCCACGGCCTAGTCGCTGTGGCGGCGGAACACCACCACGGCGTTGTGGCCGCCGAAGCCGAACCCGTTGGACATGGCCACCTCCACCTGCGCCTTGCGGGCCTGGTTGGGCACGTAGTCCAGGTCGCAGGCCGGGTCCGGGTCGGTCTGGTTGATGGTGGGAGGCAGCACGCCCTCCCGCAACGCCAGCACCGTGGCGATGCCCTCGACCGCGCCGGCGGCCCCGAACAGGTGCCCGATCATCGACTTGGTCGACGAGACCGCCAGCCGGTCGGCGTGGTCGCCGAACGCAAGGCGGATCGCCCTGGTCTCCGACACGTCGCCGGCCGGGGTGGAGGTGCCGTGGGCGTTGATGTAACCGATCGCCTCCGGCTCCAGGGCGGCCGAGCGCAGCGCCCGCCGGATGGCGAGGGCGGCCCCGCTGCCGTCCTCGGAGGGCGCGGTGATGTGGAAGGCGTCGGCCGACTGCCCGAACCCGATCATCTCGGCGTGGATGTCGGCGCCGCGGCGCAGGGCATGCTCGCGTTCCTCCAGCACCAGCGCGCCGGCGCCCTCGCCCATCACGAAGCCGTTGCGCAGCGCGTCGAACGGCCGCGAGGCCTCCTGCGGGCGGTCGTTGAACTTGGTGGCGAGCGCGGTCATCTGCGCGAAGGCGACCAGGGCGATGTCCACGAACGCCGACTCGGAGCCGCCCGCCACCATCGCCACCGCCTCGCCGCTCTGCACCGACCGGAAGGCCAGGCCGAGCGCATGGTTGGAGGCGGCGCAGGCGGTTGTGGTGGTGAAGTTCGGGCCGCGCAGGCCGAGCTTCATCGCGACCTGGCCGGCGGCCGCGTTGGGCATCAGCTGTGGCACGGTGAACGGCGACACCCGGTTGGGGCCCTTGGTGTGCAGCACCTTCTCGCTGGCCAGCAGCGAGCCGATCCCGCCGATCCCGGTGGCGAACACCACCCCGGTCTCGTCCTTGTCGACCTTGCCGTCGATGCCGGCG
>DASYRU010000385.1:0-8406 GCA_036004165.1 Actinomycetota bacterium | reverse complement strand
GTCACGCTGCGCTGCGGCGCCCGCCGGCACCGCTACCGTCCCCGGGTCGGTGAGGTCTTCGGCGGCCCCATCGTGCAGGTCAAGCGTGCCTGTGACCGCGGCCCTGCTGGCGGCGTCTACCTGGTCTTACCGACGTCGCTGCGGTTCCCGTGCGGTGGTCGGCTGGAGGGCGGCGGCCGCTGCCCGGCGACCTGGAACGTCGAGACGGCCCGGCTACAGGCGGCCTACCGGCGGGCACTCGGCGAGCGGAGGCCGGAGCTCGTCTTACCGGTCGACCTCTAGGCCCGCCAAGTCGGCACGATGGCGTCGGGGTCGAAGCCTCCAGGGCCAAGGGGTTTCTGCGGGTTGACCGTGATCCGCTCGATGACCACGGCGAGGATGGAGCGGCGACGGTCAAGGCTCAGGTTCGGCCACACATCCCGCAGGTTCCGCGGCACCCGGGCGGCGACGCGAGAGTCCCCGAGGCGGCCCAGCTTGTCGCGGGCGACGTCCATGCGCCGCTCGATCTCGGCCCGCTTCCGCTTGGCCGCCTCCGGGCGGATCAGCTCCTCGGCGACCTTGTCCTCCAGGCGATCCAGCAGCCCCTGGTCCCGGGCGAGCTGCTCGTGCAGCTCCCGCGTCGGGTCGTCCGCCGGCCGCTCGGCGAGCCGGTCCCACTCAGGGGACTCCACGGCCACGAACAGCGCCTCGCAGATCAACGCCTCGATCGGGGCGGCGGCCCGCGTGATCTTCGCGCAGCCAAGCTCCCGGCACCGGTAGAGCAGCTTCCCGTTGCGGGGCTGGCTGTTGAGCCGGTGCCCGCAGCCGTCCCCGCCGAACAGCAGCCCGGACAGCAGGTGGCGGGGGACGCCGCCCCGCCGGCTAGTGCGGTCCGGGTCGCGCAGCACCTCGCCGACCGCCTCCCAGGTCTGGTAGTCGAGGATCGCCGGCCAGGTGCCGGGGTACAGCCGGCCCTGATGGACCCGGTAGCCGACCATCCGAGGGGACAGCAGCAGCTTGCGGAGTGCCTGGTTGCTGAACTCGGCCGGCGGCTTGCCCTTGCGCGCTCTCGCCTCGGTACTAGCCGTCCTGACGCCCTCCCGCTTCCAGTCCAGGCGGATGGCGCGCAGGCTGTCGCCGGCCAGGACGCGCTCGGCGGCCTTCTGGATCAGCTCACGCTCCCGCGCTGCCCGGCCCTCGGACACGATCGGCACCGTGGAGACGCTGCCAGTCTCAGGGTCACGGACCTGCCGCTTGCCGACCGTCCCGAACTCGCGGCTGCCGCCCGAGTGCGGCTCGCCGTCCTCCGCCGCGCCGAGCCGCTGCCGACGCATCCGCATCCGCATCTTCTCGATCTCTGCTTCCGCGATCAGCGCCTTGAGCTTGAGGTTCATCCGCTGGTCAGGGTTGCTCATGTCGTACTCGCCGCCGGCGCTGGCCAGCTTGGTCACGCCGGCCTGCTCGCAGATCCGTAGGAACTCCAGCAGCTCGAGGAGCTGGCGCTGGAGCCGGTCCTCGGCCCACATCACCACGGCGTCGATCTTGCCTGCCTCGATGTCGGCCAGGAGGTCGAGGTAGCGGCGCCGTGCCTTCTGGGTCCCCTCGGCCGCGCTCACATCGTTGTCGATGTACTCCTCGACCACCGTCCAGCCGCGGCGTTCGGCGATCTCCAGGCAGTCGGCCCGTTGCCGGTCGACACCCTTGTGCCGGTCCTCGGGGTCACGGGAGATCCGGCAGTAGATCGCGGCCCGGGTCATGCCGGCGCAGGGCCGACGTCGCCGCGGTCGTCTTCGCCGGGCTCCGCGTAGAGCAGCTCGCCGCGGCCGATGGGGTCGCAGGGCGGGATGGCGTACGGGTGGAGTCCGCGCCCGGATCGCTCGCAGCGCGGGCAGACGTAGGCGGTCTCGCCGTTCGGGCCGGTCAAGGCCTCGGTCCTGGCCATGTGGGGCTCCCCTCCGGTTGATGCCCTCTGAGGGGATTGTAACAGACCAAACGTGGAACTGTTCGTGTTCATCACCTCGCTGGCCGGGGCGGCCGGCCTGATCGAGGCCCGGCGGCTCGGGGTGACCCGGCGCCTGCTCGCCACCCCGACCACCGTCACCACCATCCTGGTCGGCGAGGCCCTCGGCCGCTTCGCCATCGCCCTGCTCCAGGGACTGATCATCTTCCTGCTCGGCTGGCTGCTGTTCGGGGTCGACTGGGGCGACCCGCCCGCCGCCCTGCTTCTGGTGGTGACCTTCGCCCTGGTCGGCACCGGCGTCGGCATGCTGCTGGGGGCCGTGCTGCGCAACGCCGAGCAGGCCACCTCGATCGGCCCCCCGGTCGGCATCGCCCTTGGCATGCTCGGCGGCTGCATGTGGCCCCTGGCCATCGTCCCCGAGCCGATGCGCGCCGCCGGCCACCTGTTCCCCCACGCCTGGGCCATGGACGCCTTCATCGCCCTGATCGCCAAGGACGCCGGTCTGGCCGGCATCATCCGCCAGCTCGCCGTCCTCGCCGCCTTCGCCGCCGCCCTCCTGGCCGTCGCCACCTGGCGCCTGCGCCGGGCCCTGGTCGGCTGAGCACCCCGGGTGGAACCTTTCTGTCCGCCTGCGGGTGAGTCGTGCGGTGGCGATTCCCGGGAGGCGCCTTGGCGGTCGACGATGCCGAGTTCAGGAGGCGCCCGGCGTGGAACCCCCGGGCGGCGGCGCCGGCCGCGGAGGGCGACGGCGGGGGATGGTGACGTCGAACCAGCGGTGGCGGGCGCGCTGCTGGGTGATGTCGACGTGGACGTGCTTGACCTGGGTGTACTCCAGGTAACCGAGCTCGCCGAGCTCGCGGCCGACGCCGGACTGCTTGTAGCCGCCGAACGGGTACCTGGGATTCAGCAGGTGGTAGTCGTTGACCCAGACCGTCCCGGTGCGCAGGCGCTCGGCGACCTTGACGGCCCGGCCCGAGTCGCGGCTCCAGACGGCGCCGGCCAGCCCGTAGGGGGAGTCGTTGGCGATGGCGACCGCCTGGTCGTCGTCGTCGAACGGGATGACCGTCAGCACCGGGCCGAAGATCTCCTCCTGGGCGATGCGGGAGGTCGGGTCGACGCCGGTGAAGATCGTCGGCGCGAAGTAGAAGCCGCCCTCGTGGTCGGGGACCTCCACCCGCTCGCCGCCGGTGGCCAGCTTGGCTCCGTCCTCCTGGCCGACGCCCACGTAGTGCTCGACCCGCTCCAGCTGCTCGGCCGAGACCAGCGGGCCCATGTCGGAGGCCGGGTCGGCGGCCGGGCCGACCGTGATCCGCTCGGCGATGTCGACCAGGCGGGCCACCACCTCGTCGTGGATCGGCCGGGCCACCAGCAGCCGGCTGCCGGCGGTGCAGACCTGGCCCTGGTGGAAGAAGATCGCGTAGGCGGCGCCGTCGGCGGCCAGGTCGAGGTCGGCGTCGTCGAGCAGGATGTTGGCCGACTTGCCGCCCAGCTCCAGCAGGACCTTCTTGACGGTGCCGGCCGCCAGCGCCGCCACCTTCCTGCCGACCTCGGTCGAGCCGGTGAAGGCGACCTTGTCGACCTCCGGCGAGGTGACCAGCGGCTCGCCTGCCTCCGGCCCGAAGCCGGGCAGGACGTTGACGACGCCGTCGGGCACGCCGGCCTCGGCGCAGAGCCTGGCCAGCTCGACCGCGGTGCAGGGGGTCTGCTCGGCCGGCTTGAGCACCACCGTGTTGCCGGCGGCAAGCGCCGGGGCGAGCTTCCAGGCCGCGTTCTGGATGGGGAAGTTCCACGGGATGATGCCGGCGCACACCCCGACCGGCTCGCGCCGCAGGTAGTTGTGGCTGGGGCCGGGCGCGACCGTGAACGGCAGCGGCCGTTCGGCGGGGATGCGGGCGGCGAACTCGGCGTAGGTCCGGAAGGTGAACATCGCCCCGGCGACGTCGGCCGACCTGGCCTTGCGGACGGTGCCGCCGGAGTCGCGCACCTCCAGGTCGATCAGCCGCTTGGCCTGCTCCTTGAGCTTGCCGGCGACCGCCTGGAGGACGGCCGCCCGCCGCTCCGGCCGGAGGCCCGACCAGCGGCCGTCCTCGAAGGCGGCCCTGGCGGCGGCGACGGCCAGGTCGACGTCGCGTTGCGCGGCCCTGGCGACGGTGGCGTGCGGCTGGCCGGTGGACGGGTCGAAGCTCTCGAAGGTCTCGCCGCTGGCCGCCTCGGTCGGCTGGCCGTCGATGAAGAGCTGGAAGTCGGCTGGCATCTCAGGCCCCCTGGAACCTGGCTTGGCGCTTCTCGAGGAAGGCGCTGACCCCCTCCAGGTGGTCGCTGGTCTGGCCGGAGGCGATCTGGGCCTTGGCCTCCCCGGCGAGCGCCTCGGCCAGGCCGACCTCGAGGTGGTCACGGAACAGCGTCTTGGTGCGGGCGAACGCCAGGGTCGGCCCTGCGGCCAGCCCGGCGACCGCCTCGGCCGCCTGGCGCTCGAGCTCCTCGGCCGGCCAGACACGGTTGACCAGGCCGAACTGGAGGGCCTGGTCGGCCTCGACCCAGTCGTCCAGCAGGGCGATCTCCATCGCCCTCGACAGGCCGACGACCCTCGGCAGGTGCCAGGTGGAGCCGGCGTCGGGGATCAGCGCGATGCCGGCGAAGGCGAGCCGGAAGCGGGCCGCCGAGCTGGCCAGCCGCAGGTCGCAGGCGAGCGCCAGCGACACCCCGGCCCCTGCCGCCACCCCGTTCAGCACCGCCACGGTCGGTTTCGGCATCTCGGCCAGCAGCCGGCAGATCGGCGCGTAGTGCCGTTCCAGGGCGTCGCCCAGGTCGGGCGCCCGGCCTTCCCGGTAGGCCTGCTCCAGTTCCCGCAGGTCCTGCCCGACGCAGAAGGCGCGGCCGCCGCCGGTCAGCGCCACCGCCCGGACGGCGGGATCGTCGGCGGCCTCGCCGAGGGCGACGACCAGGGCGTCCTTGGTCGCGGCGTCCAGCGCGTTGAGCGCCTCCGGCCGGTTCAGGGTGACCCAGGTCGCCGCCCCGTGGCGGCGGACGTCAAGGCCGCTCACGCCGGCCGTCCGCGCTCGTCGACCACCACGGCGGTGTACATCGTCACCAGCCCCTTGGCGAAGCTCATCAGCTGCCTGGCCGCCTCGGCGGCCTCCTGGCTGGCGAAGGCGGCCCGCATCGACGCCTCGTCGTCGTAGTACATCTCGGTGACCAGGTACCAGGGGCTCTCGCCTCTGGGTGCGCCGGTGACCCTGGTCACCTCGGTGCGGCGCAGCCCCGGGGTCTTGGCGTTCAGCGGCAGGTGGGCGTCGAAGTAGGCGCGGTCGAAGGCGTCCGGGTCGTCGGGGGTGGTGAACATGGCGACCAGCTTGACCATCGCGCTGGACTCCTTTGTCCGAGGGGATGATCGGCCCAGCCTACCTGCCCGTGCCGGCCGGCGGTCCTACCCGCCGCCGCCGAAGTCTCCCCCGCCGCCGAAGTCCCCGCCGCCGAAGTCGCCGCCGCCCCAGTCGCCCCCGCCGAAGTCGCCGCCGGCGTCGCCACCGTCGCCACTGTCCCCACCGTCGCCGCCATCGCCGCCATCGCCGTCGACGTAGACCGGGTAGCCGCCCCAGCCGCCGAGCGCGCTGCCCAGCAGGAAACCGGTGAACAGCCCGCCCATGCCGCCGAAGCCGCCGAAGTAGCCGCCGGCCCACGGCGCGTAGTAGCCGGGCGCGTTCCAGTAGGGCACCCGCTGGCCGCCGGCGCCGGCCAGCACCTGCCGCGCGTCGGGCTCCACGCCGTCGCGGAGCCGCTGGGCGTCCGCCGCGCAGACCGGCACCACCCTGGGGAGTCCGCCCGGCGGCGTCCACTCGACGTCCTCGACCGACGGGCCGTGCCGCGGGTCGAAGAAGCAGGGCGGCCGCCGCTCCGGCGGCGGCCTGCCCTCGAGGACGGCCTTGGCCGAGGCCATGGAGAAGCGCCCGGCCTCCAGCTCGGCGCTCATCGGGGCCAGGTCCTCTGTCCGCCTGGCCCGGTCGAGCATCTCCGCCGCCCGCTGGTAGGACGCGACCGCCTCCGCATGGTGGCGGACCGCCTCGGGGTCGGCGCTCGGCATGCTGGTGTCCAGGTCCAGCGCGCGGATGTCCTCGCCAAGCGCGATCAGGTCCTCCTGGGCGACCGTCTTGACCTCGGCGAGCTGGCGCTCCCGTTCGCGGCGACGCCGCCTGGCGCCGAACAGCAGCGCGCCGCCGCCGACCAGCAGCAGCAGCGCGACGGCCACCGCGGCGATCACCCCGCCGGCGCCGCCGCCGTCGCCCTCGTCCTCCGGCTGCGCCTGCGCCGCTCCGCCCGGCTGCGCCTGGCCGCTGCGGGCGGCCGCGGCGACCCCGTCGACCCACTGCAGCAGGGCTTCCTCCGGCTGGCCCTGATGGGCGGCGAACGCCTCGCCGGCCAGGCGCACCGCCTGGGAGGTGGCCACCGCGCCGCCGACGTTCCCGGTGGCGTACCTGGTCCCGGAGATCACCATGAAGGTGCCTGGCCGGTCGGTCCGGCCGGCGATCTCGGTGGCCAGCTTGGCCGCGTCCCCGCCGGTCTCCTGCCTTGCCGCCTCCGGCAGGATCGCGACGAACACGGGGGTGCCGGCCGCCTGCACGCGCTCCCGCAGCCGGTCGGCGTCGGCGCTGGAGATCTCCGCCTCCGCGGCCGGGTCCCGGTACACCTGGATGTCGCGGAGCTTGCCCGGAACCTCGTCGAGGTAGGGGCCGGCGGCGGCGGCGGGCGGCGCGAGCAGCAGCAGCGCGGTCACCGCCGCGGCGGCGAGCCGGCCGCCGCGCCGGAGGCGTCGGCGGGCGTCAACGCCCGCCGATCGACTGGTCCTCATCGGGGTCCTCCTGGATGGTGACGGAACCGGGCTCCCACGCCCGCTCACCGGTGTCGGCGCCGCCCGAGTCCAGTATGCCGGTGTCGGCGAAGGAGAGCGGCAGGTAGCCGTAGCCGCCCCCGGAGGACCTGCGGCCGCCGGCGAAGCCGTCGTCCAGTGCGTTGCCGAGCGGGAACCCGGCGACCAGGTCGGCGGCGGCGCGGCCGAAGTAGCCCCCGAACCAGGACTCGAAGTGCGGCGGCGCGTCGTAGAACGGCACCAGGCGGCCGCCGGTCCGCACCCGCCGCGCCGGTGGCTGGAGGAAGTTGGCGACCTTCTGGCGGCAGTCCGCGCAGGCGGGCACCGGGCGGGGCGGGCCGTCCGGTGGCATCCAGCCGACGTCGTCGACCGACGGGCCGTGCCTGGTGTCGAAGAAGCAGGGCGGCCGGCGGCGGGGCGCCTCGCCCCGCTCGAACAGCGTCCGGGAGGCGTTCATGGCGAAGCGGCCCGACTCCAGCGCGCCGCTCACCGCGGCGAGATCCTCAGGGTTGGCGGCCCGGTCGAAGGCGACGGCCGCCTGTTCGAGGTACTCGTAGGCGCGGGTGTGCTGGTTGACCGCCTCCGGGTTCTCGTGCGCGGCGGCCTGCAGGTCCACGTCGAGGTTGCGCAGGTCGTCGCCGAGGGCGCGCAGGTCCTCGAGGGCGACCGCGCGCACCTCGGAGAACTCCGCGCCGCGGCGGACCCCGCGCCGCTTCCCGGCGTTGCTGAGGAAGATGCCGGCCAGGACGCCAGCCGCCGCCACCAGCGCCACCACCAGCACGACCCGGAGGGCCTCATCGCTCGTCGCGCCGTCGACCATGTCCTCCCGCCCGAGCCGTCACACCTGGGAGGCCATTGTCGCCGTTCCCGGCCGATCGCGATATGGGCTCAGAGCCGGTCGATCTTGGCGGCCAGGATGAAGTCGTTGTCGGTCAGGCCGCCGGCGGCGTGGGTGGTGAGGGCGACCGCGACCCGGCCCCAGCCGAGCTCCAGGTCGGGGTGGTGGCCCTCGGCCTCCGCCAGCAGGGCCACCCTGGCGGTGAAGCCGAAGGCGTCCCGGAAGTTGCGGAAGCGCAGCTCCCGCCGCAGCCGCATGGTGCCCTCGCGGTCCCAGGCCGGGTCGAGCTGGGCCTCCAGCTCGGCGGCGCGGGCCTCCTGGATCGGCGGCGTGCCAGGCGCGCACACCTCGCACCTGCGCCTGGCGAGCTCGCTCTCGGTCATGGTCGGCATCCTCGCCGGTCGTGGCCGGCGGCACAAGCGTCGCGTATATCGATGGCGGCCCGTCGAGCCCGCCTGGGACACTGCTGGCATGAGCGACGTCCTCCGCGCCCGCGGGCTGCTGAAGGTCTACCGCCGCGGCCGGGCGGTCGACGGCGTCGATCTCACCGTCAGCCGGGGCGAGCGTGTCGCGCTGCTCGGGCCCAACGGCGCCGGCAAGACCACCACCCTGCTGATGTGCCTCGGGGTGGTCGAGCCGGACGCCGGCACGGTCGAGATCGTCGGCCACCGGCTGCCGAAGGGCCGCAGCGCCGCCATGGCCCACGTCGGCTTCGCGGCCGGCTACCTGCCCCTGCCAGAGCGCCTGCGGGTCCAGGAGTACCTG
>DASYRU010000384.1:0-6716 GCA_036004165.1 Actinomycetota bacterium | reverse complement strand
GGCTGGCCTGTGCCTCGGGGTGTTCGCCTTCGAGCTGACGTTCACGGTGGTGCGACGGCTGGCCGGCTCGCACGGGTTGGCCACCGGGGACCGCAGGCACTCCTACGACCTGCTCGGCCGCAGCCGGGGCAACCGCGACCGTTCGACCCTCGTGCTGTGGACGCTGGCGGCGGTCAGCGCCGGGGCCGGCTACGCGGCCGACCAGGTCTCGCTGGCAGCCGCCGGCACGATGATCGCCGTCGCCTTCGTGATCGGGACGGCCGCCGGTGGGCGGCTGTGGCAGGCGGCCACAACCGCAGGCGACGGGCGGCCCGAGGTCGGCTCTCCGGTCGACCGGAGGTCCGGGGGACTCACCATCAGCCCTTCGGTCGAAGTGCCACAGCCGTGGGAGCGCCCGTGAACGTCCTGGTCACCGGCGGCGCCGGGTTCATCGGTTCCAACCTCGTCCGCTCGCTGGCCGCGGCCGGCGACACCGTGCGGGTGCTCGACGACTTCTCCACCGGACGGCCGGAGAACCTCGATGGCGTCGACGGCCTGGTCGAGGTCGTCGAGGGCGACGTCCGCAACCAGCTCCAGGTCCGCAAGGCGGTGGTCGGCGCCGAGGTCGTCTACCACCTGGCCGCGCTGCCGTCGGTGGCCCGCTCGGTCGCCGACCCGCGCGCCAGCCACCAGGTCAACGTCGACGGCACCCTGAACGTGCTGCTGGCGGCCGGCGAAGCCGGGGTGCGGCGGCTGGTGTACGCCTCTTCGTCGTCGGTCTACGGCGACACCGCGGAGCTGCCGAAGCATGAAGGTATGCCGGTCTCTCCACGGTCGCCGTACGCCGCCGCCAAGCTCGCCGGCGAGGCCTGCTGCCGGGCCTTCGCCTGCGTCTTCCCGCTGGAGACCGTCTGCCTCCGCTTCTTCAACGTCTTCGGGCCCCGCCAGGACCCGACCTCGCAGTACGCGGCCGTGGTCCCGCGCTTCGTCACCAGGATGCTGGCCGGACAGCCGGCCGAGGTGGTCGGCGACGGGCGCCAGACGCGGGACTTCACCTTCGTCGCCAACGCGGTGGAGGCCTGCCGGCTGGCGGCGGTCGCCGGGCCGCAGGCGGTCGGTGAGGCGATGAACGTCGGCTGCGGCGACCGCATCTCCGTGCTCGACCTCGCCGGCCTGGTCAACGACCTGCTCGGCGAGTCGATCGAGCCGGTCTTCACCCCGGCACGCCCCGGCGACGTGCGCGACTCGCAGGCCGCCATCGACAAGGCCGGCCGCCTGCTTGGCTACCGGCCGCTGGTGCCGGTGCGCGACGGGCTCGCCGAGACCGTCCGCTGGTTCGCCAGCCACGCCGCGGAGGGCCCCGCCCGCGGCCAGGATTCACTGCATCCGAACAAGGGAGCCGCTGCACAATGACGAGCCTGCCGAACCCGGTCACCGACCTTCCCGCCATCCGTGGCGGCCGGCCGCTGTTCCCCGACGGCCTGCCGCTGGCCCACCCGACCGTCGCCCACCCGGAGGCGGTCGCCGAGGCGGCCCGCGAGATCGTCGCCAGTGGGGTCCTCACCAACGGCCCGACCGTCCGGCGGCTGGAGGAGCGGGCGGCCGGGTACCTGGGCGTGCAGCACTGCGTCGCGGTGTCCAGCTGCACCGCCGGGCTGATGCTGGTGCTGCGCGCGAGCGCGTTGTCGGGCGACGTGGTGGTGCCGTCGTTCACCTTCGCCGCCACCGCGCACGCGGTCGCCTGGAACGGGCTGCGGCCGGCCTTCGCCGACATCAGCCCCGACGACCTGCTGCTGGACCCGGCCGCGGCGGCGCGCGCCACCGGGGTGCGGACCTCCGCCATCCTCGCCACCCACACCTACGGCACCCCCTGCGACGTGGAGGGCCTCGCCGAGGTGGCCAGGCGGGCAGGCATCCGCCTGTTCTTCGACGCCGCCCACGCCTTCGGTTCCCGCCGTGGGGAGACCATGATCGGCGGGTTCGGCGACGCCGAGGTGTTCAGCCTCTCGCCCACCAAGGTGCTGGTCGCCGGCGAAGGCGGCATCATCGCCACCAACGACGACGTCCTCGCCGAGCGCTGCCGCATCGGCAGGGACTACGGCAACCCCGGCGACTACGACACCCGCTTCGTCGGGCTGAACGCGCGCATGTCGGAGCTGCACGCCGCCACCGCGCTGGCCTCCTTCGAGGACCTGGAGGAGCGGATCGGGCGGCGCAACGAGCTGGCCGAGCGCTACCACAAGGCGCTCGCGGAGCTGCCCGGCGTCTGCTTCCCGGTGGTGGCGGACGGCGACCGCAGCACCTACAAGGACTTCACCGTCCTGGTCGAGGCGGACGAGTTCGGCATGGACGCCGACCGGGCCGCAGCGGCGCTCGCCGCCGAGGGCGTGCAGACACGGCGCTACTACGCCCCGCCGGTGCACCGCCAGCGCGCCTACAAGTCGCTGGCCCGTGGCAACGGCTCGCTCCCCGTCACCGACTGGGCCGCCGCCCGGGTGCTCACCCTGCCGCTGTGGACCGGCATGCTCGACGAGCAGGTCGACCGGGTCGGCCTCGCCCTGGCCAGGCTGGCCGGCGCCGCCAGGGTATCCTGACGGCCGTGCGGTTCACCGAGACCAAGGTCGCCGGGGCGTTCCTGATCGAGCCGGAGCCGATCGGGGACGAGCGCGGCTTGTTCGCCCGTACCTTCTGCCGGGAGGAGTTCGAGGCGCACGGCCTCAGCCCGGTGGTGGCCCAGTGCAACCTCTCCTTCAACCACCGCAGGGGCACCCTGCGGGGCCTGCACTACCAGGCGGCGCCGCACGGGGAGGCGAAGCTGGTCCGCTGCACCAGGGGGGCGATCTGGGACGTCGCCGTGGATCTGCGACCTGGCTCGCCCACCTATCTGGCGTGGTTCGCGGCCGAGCTCAGCGACGGCAACCGGGCCGCGCTGTACATCCCGGAGGGGTGCGCCCACGGGTTTCTCAGCCTCACCGACGCGGCGGAGGTCGCCTACCAGATGTCGGCGCCCTACGCGCCGGGCGCGGCCAGGGGGGTGCGCTGGGACGACCCCGCGTTCGGCATCGAGTGGCCGGGGGAGGTCCTGGTGATCAACCAACGCGACGCGAGCTACCCCGACGTGGAGCCATGACCGACGGCGAGGAGCTCTACAAGCTGGTCGCCGAGCTGTACCCGATCTGCCGCAGCATCACCGGGGACGGCGTGCGCCGCACCCTGGAGATCGTCGACCGCGAGATCGGCGTGCAGCTCCACGAGGTCCCCACCGGGACCCAGGTGTTCGACTGGACGGTGCCGCGCGAGTGGAACATCCGCGACGCCTGGGTGGCCAACGCCGCCGGCGAGCGGGTGATCGACTTCCAGGCCAACAACCTCCACGTGGTCAGCTACAGCGTGCCGGTACGGGCGAGGATGCCGCTGGCCGAGCTCAAGCGGCACCTGCACACCCTCCCTGAGCACCCCGACTGGATCCCCTACCGCACCTCCTACTACTCGGAGAGCTGGGGGTTCTGCGCCAGCCAGCGGCTGGTCGACGGCCTGCCCGAGGGCGACTACGAGGTGTGCGTCGACGCCACCCTCGCCGACGGGCACCTCACCTACGGCGAGCACGTCGTCGCCGGCCAGACCGAGGACGAGGTGCTGGTGACCTGCCACGTCTGCCATCCCTCCCTGGCCAACGACAACTGCTCGGGGATCGCGGTCGCCAGCCGGCTGGCCGGGCGGCTCGGCGGGACCAGGCCCCGCTACACCTACCGGTTCCTGTTCATCCCCGGCACGATCGGCTCGATCACCTGGCTGGCCCGCAACGAGGACCGCGTCGGCCGCATTCGGCACGGGCTGGTGCTTGCCTGCGTCGGCGACCCCGGCCACCTCACCTACAAGCGCAGCCGCCGCGGCGATGCCGAGATCGACCGGGCCGTGCGGCACGTGCTGGAACGCTCCGGGCGCCCGCACGAGATCGTCGAGTTCTCCCCCTACGGCTACGACGAGCGGCAGTTCTGCTCCCCCGGGTTCGACCTGCCGGTCGGCTGCCTCAGCCGCACGCCCTACGCGCGCTACCCGCAATACCACACCTCGGCCGACGACCTCGACCTGGTCCGGCCGGAGCACCTGCAGGACACCTTCGACGCCTGCTGGGAGGTGCTCGGGGTGCTGGAGGGCAACCGCCGCTACCTGAACCTGAACCCCAAGTGCGAGCCGCAGCTCGGAAAGCGGGGACTGTACGGCTCCATCGGCGGCCGCAGCGACGCCGAGGAGCGGCAGATGGCGATGCTGTGGGCGCTGAACCTCTCCGACGGCGACCACACCCTGCTCGACGTCGCCGACCGTGCCCGCCTGCCGTTCGCGCTGGTCGCCGACGTGGCCGGCAGCCTCGAGCAGGCCGGGCTGCTGGCGGCGGTCAGCATCCCCGCTGCACGGTGAACGCGGCGGCCAGGCCTGCCCATTCGCGCAGCGCCCTGCCGGCGAGGTCCGCGCCGGCGCTGCGTGGCCGTGCGGCCACGGTGAAGACCTTCCCCCGGTAGCAGCGGCCCAGTAGCAGGCTGGCCCGGCGCACGTGGTAGCTGGAGGTCACCATGGCGACCGAGCGCCAGCCCTCGCGGTCGGCGAGCTCGGCGAACACCCGGGCCTCCGCCCGCGTCGAGCTCTCCCGCGGCGTGACGCAGACGACCTGGACGCCGAGCTGCTGGCGGCATGCCCGCCCGAAGCGCGAGCCGGGGACGCCACCGTCCGAGACCACCAGCACCGGCGCCGCGCCCTCCCGGACCAGGCGTGCCCCTTCGCGCAGCCGCTCGCCGCGGCCGCCCGCGAACACCAGCACGGCGTCGGTCCGGCGGGGCGGGTCGGTCGCCGGCCAGACGAACAGCTTTGCGGTGAGGGCCGCGAACAGCCCGAGGCCGAGCAGGCCGGCGAGGGCCTTGAGGCGCATGCCGCCAGGATACGGGGGTGCCGGCGCTTCAGAGGACGAGCTTGCGGGCGTGGAAGGCCTCGGCGTACCTGCCTGGCGCGTTCGACTCGACCCCACGCAGCCGCAGCAGCGCCATGAAGGTGTCGTCGCTGAACCAGGCCCTGCCGGCCTGGCTGGGGAAGCACTTCCGCAGCAGCTCGACCTTGCGCTCGCACTGGTCCTGGGTGAGGGGGACGAACAGGTTGGGCTGGCCGAGGTCGCCCTCGTACTTGGGGACCTCGTACTCCAGCACCAGGTGGTCGCGGAAGGTGTTCCAGGTCAGCTCGGCTACCAGCCGATGGTCCTGGTGGCGGTCCTCCAGACGGTGGGTGAGGACCAGATCCGGGGCGACCCTGGGCTTGAGCTGCTCGAAGAACTCCTTGACGGCGCCTCCGAGGTAGGGGAAGAAGCCGTCGCGGAACTGCTCCACCGTGACGCGGGTCTCCGCGGCCCCCTGGAGGAAGGCGGCGGCGCTGTCGGCGGCTTCGCCGGCGCGCTCGCCGAGCCCGCTGAGCACCACCCAGTCCACCGAGAGGTTCGGGTGCTCGGCGACCAGGCGCAGCAGGGTGCCGCCGCAGCCGATCTCGATGTCGTCGGCGTGGGCGCCGATGGCCAGGACCCGCAGCGGGGTCTCCGGGTCACGGGCGAGCGTCAGTCCGAGCATGGTGTCACCGCTGCCAGATCGCCCAGGCCGGCTGCCCCGTCTCGTACAGGCTCTCGAGGTGCTGCTGGTCCTTGAGGGTGTCCATCGGCGCCCAGAACCCCTCGTAGCGGTAGGTGCTGAGGAGGTTCTGCTTGACCAGGCGCTGGAACGGCTCCTGGACCAGCTCCTCCCCTTCCCCGATGTAGTCGAAGATCTCCTGGCGCAGGATCATGTAGCCGCCGTTGATCCAGATGTCGGAGACGCGCACGTCGTCGATCCGCTCGACCACGCCGTCCTCGTGCGCGGTGACGACATGGAAGGTGTAGGTCGGCTTGACCGAGATGAAGGCGGCCACCTTGTCCCTTTTCAGGAAGTCGTCGACCAGCTCGGGCAGCGGCGCGTCGGTCAGCACGTCGCCGTAGTTGGCCAGGAACACGTCCTCGCCGTCCAGGTACCGCTGGGCCGCCTTGAGCCGCTGGCCGATGTTGGCGTGCAGGCCGGTGTCGGCGAAGGTGATGCGCCAGTCGTGGATGTCGCTGCTCAGCAGCTCGACACGGCTGGTGGGGCCGCCGTCGTGCCCGTTGCCTTCGAGCACGAAGTCGTTGGAGAGCGCCTCGTTGTAGTTGAGGAAGTACTCCTTGACCACGTCGGCCTTGTAGCCGAGGCAGAGCACGAAGTCCTTGTGGCCGAAGTGCGCGTAGTACCTCATCACGTGCCAGAGGATCGGCCGGTAGCCGATCGGGACCATCGGCTTGGGGACCCGCTCGGTGTGCTCCCGGAGCCGCAGCCCCAGGCCACCGCAGAACAGCACGACCTTCACGCTGCTCCCCCCTCAGGATCGCCGGCAGTACTGCGACCCGCGGCCCTCCATCGATGTGGGGGGAGCTCGCTCCCCCCACGGCCCCCCAAGAGCGCCTGTGCCCCGCTCGCCGCCAAGGGAGCTTCGCCGTACACCGTGACCTCGGGGATGGGGACGACGAAGCGCGCCCCCCACTCCGCGGTGTAGGCGAGCTGGGCCATGATCTCGTCCTTCAGGTTCCACGGCAGGATCAGGATGTAGTCCGGCCGGGTCTCGGCCAGCCGCTCGGGCGGGTGGATCGGGATGTGGGTGCCCGGGGTGAAGCGGCCGTGCTTGTAGGGGTTGCGGTCGAC
>DASYRU010000383.1:0-9560 GCA_036004165.1 Actinomycetota bacterium | reverse complement strand
GCCGCTGCAATGGTCGCCGCAGCCGCCGACGGTCATCCTGATGGCCGGCCTGCAGGGCTCCGGCAAGACGACCACCGCGGCCAAGCTGGGCCGCTGGCTGGCCGGCAAGGGCCGCAAGCCCCTGCTGGTCGCCTGCGACCTGCAACGCCCCGCGGCGGTCAGGCAGCTGCAGGTCCTCGGTGAGCAGGCCGGGATCCCGGTGTTCGCGCCGGAGCCGGGCGGCCAGGGCGCCGACCCGGTGCCGGTGGCGATGGGCGCCCGCGACGAGGCCGACCGCACCGGGCGCGACGTGGTGATCGTCGACACCGCCGGCCGGCTCGCCATCGACGCCGAGATGATGGCCCAGGCGGCCGCCATCCGCGAAGCGGTCCAGCCCACCGAGGTGCTGCTGGTGGTCGACGCGATGACCGGCCAGGACGCGGTCGCCACCGCCCAGGCGTTCCAGGAGGGCGTCGAGGTCACCGGCTTCGTGCTCACCAAGCTGGACGGCGACGCCCGTGGCGGCGCCGCGCTGTCGATCCGGGCGGTCACCGGCCGGCCGATCAAGCTCGCCTCCACCGGCGAGAAGCTGGCCGACTTCGACGCCTTCCACCCGGACCGGCTGGCCGGCCGCATCCTCGGCATGGGCGACGTGCTCACGCTGATCGAGCGGGCCGAGGAGCTGGTCGACCGCCAGCAGGCCGAGCAGATGGAGCGCAAGCTCCGCGAGGCCTCGTTCACCCTCGAGGACTTCCTCGACCAGCTCCAGCAGGTCAAGAAGATGGGCCCGCTGAACCAGATCATCGGCATGCTCCCCGGCATGGGCCAGCAGCTGCGCGACGTCGAGGTCGACGACCGCGACCTGGCGAGGGTGGAGGCGATCATCCGCTCCATGACCCCGGGCGAGCGCGGCAACCCCAAGATCCTCAACGGCTCGCGCAGGGCCAGGATCGCCAAGGGCTCCGGCACCACCACCCAGCAGGTCAACGCCGTCCTCAAGCAGTTCGACGAGGCCAGGCGGATGATGAAGCAGCTCGCCGGCATGAACCCCAAGCGGCTGCGCAAGATGGGCCTTCATCGGTAGACTGCCCCGGTCCCGGACGCCTTCAGGCACGACGGGGGACGGCAGACCCGGGCTCCGCCCTGCGGAGCCCAGCCCGGGACGGGCGGGCCACCCCCAGACAGGAGCAACCCCACGATGGCCGTCAGAATCCGCCTCATGCGCATGGGCATGAAGAAGGCCCCGCAGTACCGGGTGGTGGTGGCCGACTCGCGCAGCCCGCGCGACGGGCGCTTCATCGAGAACATCGGCATCTACCAGCCGCGGACCGAGCCGTCCCTGGTGCAGATCGACACCGAGAAGGCGCGTGCCTGGCTCGCCAAGGGCGCCCAGCCGACCGAGGCGGTGGCCAAGCTGCTCACCATCGCCGGCGTCGAGGGCATCGCCGAGCGCAAGGCGGCCGCCAAGGCGCTGCGCGCCACCACCGCCAGGGCCAAGGCCGAGCCGGCCAAGGCCAAGGCCAAGGGCAAGAAGTAGCCGGCGCGCCATGCGCGACGTGATCGTCTACCTGGCAAGGGCGCTGGTCGACGAACCCGACCGGGTGACCGTCGAGGAGCTCAGGGGCGTCCGCGGGGCGACCTACGAGGTCCGCGCCGCCCCCGACGACGTCGGCAAGCTGATCGGCCGCGGCGGCCGCACCGTCAAGGCGCTGCGCAAGGTCGTCAAGGCGGCCGCACCGGCGGGCAGCCGGGTCGAGGTCGAGGTCCTCGCCGAGGGCGAGTGACCATGGACGCACCGGCCCGGCTGGTGGTCGGCCGCGTGCTCCGTCCCCACGGCCTGCGGGGGGAGCTGGCGGTCGAGGTGCTCTCTGACGCGCCCGACCGCTTCTCGCCAGGGACCGAGCTGGCCGCCGGCGAACCTGACGCCGCGGCGCCGCTGCGCCCCGTCACCGTCGAGGCCGCCCGCCTGCACCAGGGGCGGCTGCTGCTCCGCTTCGTCGGGGTCGACGACCGCGCCGCCGCCGACCGGCTTCGCGGCGCCTTGCTGTCGATCCCGATGGCGGCGGCCAGACCCCTGGCGGCCGACGAGTTCTGGCCCCACCAGCTCATCGGGCTGGCGGTGGTCGACCGCGACGGCCGCGAACGCGGCAGGGTCGCCGATGTGATCCCCGGCGCCGCGCACGACCTGCTGGCGGTGGAGCTTGCCGATGGGGGAAGGGCGCTGGTGCCGGCGGTGGCGGCGCTGGTCACCGTCGAGCTGCAGGCTCGCAGGGTGCTGGTCGACGCCCTGCCCGGCCTGCTCGACGCCGGGCACGGGGAGGGGTGAGCGGATGCTGGTCGAGATCGTCACGATCTTCCCCGGGTTCTTCGCCTCGCCGCTGGCCACCGGCCTGCTCGGCAAGGCGGCCGAGCGCGGGCTGGTCGAGGTCCGCCTGCACGACCTCCGCCATTGGGCCGGCGACCGCCACCGCAGCGTCGACGACACCCCCTTCGGCGGTGGCGCCGGCATGGTCATGCTCCCGGCCCCCTGGTTCGAGGCGCTCGACGCCCTCGAGGCGGAAGGGCCGGCCCACGTCGTCCTGCTGGCTCCCGACGGTCGCCGCTTCGACCAGCGGGCCGCCGAGCGGCTCGCCGGCGAGCGGCGGCTGGTGCTGTGCTGCGGCCGCTACGAGGGCATCGACGAACGGGTCAGGAGCCGCGTCGACGAGGTGCTGTCGATCGGGGACTTCGTGCTGGCCGGCGGTGAGGCGGCCGCGCTGGTGGTGCTCGACGCGGTGGCCCGCCTAGTGCCCGGCGTGATGGGCAACACCGCCTCGGCCGCCGACGAGTCGTTCGCCGCCGGCCTGCTCGAGTATCCCCAGTACACACGGCCGGCCGTCTACCGGGGCCTGGAGGTGCCCGAGGTGCTGCGTTCCGGCGACCACGCCGCGATCGCCCGCTGGCGGCGGGCCCAGGCCATCGAGCGGACCCGGCGGCTCCGCCCCGACCTGCTGGACCGGGACCGCCCGGCCTCGCCGGGGTAGGGTAGGCGGCCTGGGCGTCGGCGATCGTGTTACTCTCGGGGAGCGCGAGGGCGCGCTATGCTGACTCCTCGCGTCTTCATCCAAGGAGTCTCACCCACATGCAGATCACCGACGTGGTCGAACGCGCGCAGTTGCGCGACGATCTGCCCGACTTCCGTCCCGGCGACACCGTCAAGGTGCATGTCCGGGTCATCGAGGGGAGCCGGGAGCGCATCCAGGTCTTCCAGGGCTTCGTCCTCCGGCGGCAGGGAGGCGGCCTGCGGGAGACGTTCACCGTCCGCAAGGTGTCGTTCGGCGTCGGCGTCGAGCGGACCTTCCCGGTGCACTCGCCGAGCATCGCCAAGGTGGAGCTGGTCACCCGCGGTGACGTCCGCCGAGCCAAGCTCTACTACCTGCGCGAGCGGACCGGCAGGGCCGCGAAGATCAAGGAGAAGCGCAGCCCCGCTCGGGCATGAACCAGCCGATGAGCAGGGCGGGCGACGACTCCGGCGAGCTGGACCGCCGCGCGGAGACGCCAGAGGACCCGCCGGCGGAGGACACCGACAAGCAGCCCGGCGTGCTGGCGGTCATCCGCGAGACGGTCGTGCTGGTCGCCCTCGCCATCCTGCTCGCCGTCGTCTTCAAGACCTTCCTGGTCGCCGCCTTCTACATCCCCTCGGGATCGATGGAGTCCACCCTCAACGTGTCCGACCGTGTCCTGGTCGAGAAGCTCTCCTACCGCTTCGGCGAGGTCCACGACGGCGACGTGATCGTGTTCGTCCACGACGAGCCCGGTCTGGAGGCCGCCGGCCCGAGCAACCCAGTGGCCCGCTTCCTCTCCAGCCTCGGCCAGGCCATCGGCCTGGTGCCGCCCTCCGACCGCGACTTCATCAAGCGGGTGGTCGGCGTGCCAGGCGACGAGATCAGCTGCCGCGACGGCCACCTGCTGCGCAACGGGCAGCAGGTCGCCGAGCCCTACCTGGACCCAGGCACCCCGACCGAGGGCTGCCGGCCGACGGTGGTGCCGCAAGGCAAGCTCTACGTGATGGGCGACAACCGCACCAACTCCCAGGACTCCCGCTCGTTCGGGGTGATCGACGAGTCGGACGTGGTGGGACGCGCGTTCGTCCGCATCTGGCCGCTCACCCACATGGGCTGGCTGCGCCGCGACCGCTGACCGTCCCGCGCGGCGATAGACTCCTCCCGTGTTCGCCACCGCCACAGCGCTGTACGAGGACCGCCTGCGCGACGCCGGCTTCGGCCGGGTCGCCGGCGTGGACGAGGCGGGCCGCGGCGCCCTTGCCGGCCCGCTGGTCGCCGCCGCCGTCATCCTCCCACCCGCCTGCCCGGTCCAGGGGCTGGCCGACTCCAAGCTGCTCACCCCGGAGCGGCGAGGCGAGCTGGCCGTCCAGATCCGCGCCCACGCCCTTGCCATCTCGGTGGTCCGGGTCGGCCCCGACACGATCGACCGGGAGGGCCTGCAACGGACCAACATCGCCCTGCTCGCCAGGGCGCTCCGCGAACTGCCCCACGGCTACGACTACGGGCTCGCCGACGGCTTCCCGCTGCCGCACATGCCGGCGCCGGTGCTCGGCATGCGCAAGGGCGACCAGGTCGCCGCCTGCGTGGCGGCGGCCTCGATCATCGCCAAGGTGGCCAGGGACAAGATCATGGTCGGCGCGGCCCGCCGCTACCGCGGCTACGGCTTCCAGCGGCACAAGGGGTACGGGACCGACGAGCACTGGGCGGCGCTGCGCGCCCTCGGCCCCTCGGCCTACCATCGCCACTCCTTCACGGGCGTGGCCGCGCCGTGGGGCAATCGGCTCCGCACGTTGCAGACGGAGCCGGAGGTGCAGGGATCGGAGCGGGCAGCGGGGCGACGTGCGGAGCCGATTGGAGGTCACCCGGCGGTGACGAACCATCTGCCAGACGAGGAGGGGCGATGAGCGCCGAGGACCTCGAGCGCTACGAGGCAGAGATGGAGCTGCAGCTCTACCAGGAGTACAAGGACGTCCTCGGGATGTTCCAGTACGTCATCGAGACCGAGCGTCGCTTCTATCTCGCCAACAAGTTCGACCTGCAGGTCCGCAACCAGGACGGCGACACCTACTTCGACATCACCCTGCAGGACGCCTGGGTGTGGGACATGTACCGGCCCGCCCGCTTCGTCACCAGGGTCCGGGTGGTCACCTTCAAGGACGTCAACATCGAGGAGCTCATCCGCAAGGACGAGCTGTAGCGGTCCCGGGAATCAAGGCGGAAAGGGACAGCTCGTGGGGTTCAACGCGACCAGGCGGTATCGGGACAGGAAGACGGTCGACATCGCCCTGCTGGTCGCCGCCGTGATCATCGTGGCGGGCCTGCTGGCCTGGGTGTTCGCCGCCGGCGGCCGCTAGCCCAGCGGGCACGTGGTACCGTGCCCGCTCATGGTGCAAACCTCTCGGGCCGCCCGCGGCCGGGCGCGGCGCATCCGCAGGCGGCTGATGGTGGGGTGCAGCCTGCTCCTGGTGCTCGTGGTCGTGGTGGCCTCCGGCGGCTACGGCTACGTGCACTACCGCTTCGGGCAGATCCGCTCGGTCAAGGTCCCCGGGCTGCGCAAGGCCACCAGCGGCCGCCCGATGAACCTGCTGGTGGTCGGCTCCGACTCGCGGGCCACCCTCGACGACGGCAAGGTCGGCCGCTACGGCAACGTCGCCGGCCAGCGCAACGACGTCACCCTGGTGGTCCGGGTGGAGCCGGCAAGGCACCGCGTCTCGCTGCTGTCCATCCCCCGCGACCTGGTGGTCCCCATCGCCGGCACCGGCGGGCAGAACCGCATCAACGCGGCCTTCGCCGACGGGCCCGGCCAGCTGGTCCGCACCATCGAACAGGACTTCGGCATCCCCATCCACCACTACGTCCTGATCGACTTCGACGGCTTCCAGGCGATCGTCGACGCCCTCGGCGGCATCGACGTGCGCTTCCCCTACCCCTCGAGGGACGCCAAGTCGGGCCTGCAGGTCCGCGACCCCGGCTGCCGGCACCTCGACGGCGCCGCGGCTCTGGCCCTGGCCCGCAGCCGCTACTTCACCTACCAGCGGGACGGCGTCTGGCGCAGCGACCCATGGGCCGATCTCGGCCGCATCCGCCGCCAGCACGCGTTCCTCCAGGCGCTGGTCAAGGCCGCGCTCACCGAAGGGCTGACCAACCCGGTCCGCGCCAACGCCTTCGCCGCCTCCGTCGTCCGCGAGATCACCAAGGACGACGCGCTCAAGGTCCGCGAGGTCATCGGCCTGGCCGCCGAGTTCCGCTCGTTCGACCCCTCCAAGCTGGCCACCTACACCGTTCCGATCACCGTCCCGAGCGAGCACCCGCTCGGCGACGTGGTGCTGCCCAAGCAGCCGGACACCGGCCGGGTGGTCGACCGCTTCCTCGGCCGCACGCCACCGGCCGCAGCGCCGGCGACGGCCAAGGGCGTCACCGTGACCGTCCTCAACGGGCTCGGCGCCGCCGGCCTCGCCGCCCGCACCGCCAGCTCGCTCCACCGGGCCGGCTACCGCATCGGCAGCACCGGCAACGCCCCCGCGGCCGGCCTGACCGGCTCCCGCATCGCCTACCCGCCGGGTCGCCTTGCCGACGCCAAGGCCCTCGCGCGCCGGCTGAACGGCGGGGCCAGGCTCCATCAGGACCCGGGCCTTGACGGCCGCTCCCTCACCCTGGTCGTCGGTCCCGGCTTCGGCGGCGTCCGCGCCCCCAAGCCGGCCAAGCCCAAGCGCCCCACCCCCGACCTGCGCGACTACGACCCGAGATCTTGCTGAGCCGGGGTGTCGGCCGGCTCAGCGCACCACGAAGGTGGCGCTGCTGGCGGTCCGCCCTGGCAGCGCCAGCCGGCGGACCGCCAGCCGCGGCTGATCCGGGCGCCACAGCGCCACCACCTCGCCGAGGCCGAAGGTTCCGGTGAGCACCACCAGGCGACCGTCGCGGGTCCAGGCCATGTCGGTCCCCTTGGCCGGCACGTCGGCGGCGGGCAGGTCCGGCAGGTGTCGCCATCGACGGGTGGCGGTGTCCAGCAACCACAGGTCGTAGCCCTCCTCGCCCTCGGAGGCGAGGCCATGGAACCCCACCGCCAGCAGCCGGCCGCCCGGATGCATCCTGGCCACGTGCACGCCGCCACGGAGCCGGCTCGGCCAGGCCAGCCGCCAGCTGTTGCCGTCGCGCAGGTCGGTCAGGGTGAGGGGCTCCCGCGGTTCGGCGCTGCGCAGCAGCAGGTGGCCATGGGCGGCGACAACCTCCGCCGCCGGGAAGCCGAGCCTGGTGATGCGGCCGCGGCGGTCGAGGAGGACGGTCGGCCGGTCCCAGGGGTCGTCGGACCCGTTGGGCGGACTGACCGCGAGCAGCAGGCCCGCCGAGGTCTCGCCGAGCAGCTTTGTCGCGCAGGAGACGGGCCGGGCAGGGCCCCGCCGACGGCCGTCGAGCCCGACCCGGCCGAGCGTGCAACCGCGCGCGGCCCGAGGGGTGAGCAGCCACACGGCCCCACCGTCACGGACCGCCACCACGTCAATGGCGCTGCCGAGCCGGGTCCGCGGCGGTGCCGCCAGGCCGGACCCGGTAGACGTCGGCCGCCCGTGGCCGGCAGCCCTCGCACACCCCGTCGGAGACGACCACGGCCTCCCGGCCGGCCGGCAGCACCCAGACCACCCGGTCGCCGTCGCTGGGCAGGCCGGTGACCGGCCGGACAGTCCCGTCGTCGGTGTCCACCAGCCACGGCGCGGGGTCGTTGGCGACCAGCAGCCGCAGGCCGGTGGCCCTGATGAGCGGCACACCACGCAGCGGACCGATCCGGTGCGGGTCCGGCGGTCCGGGTGCCAGCGACGGGGTCCATCCCGGCGAGGGGCGCTGCCGGAGGGAAGGCTCCCGCCGCGCTGGCGCGCCCCCGCAGCCTACGGCGAGCGCCCCGACCAGCATCGCCGCCGCGACGCTGGCGACCGGTCGGCGGCGCCTGGCGGCCGGCGCAGCAGCCGGCCCCGATCGGGGAGGCATCGTGTCGGTCACGCCCGTGATACGCCGCCGGTGACGATCAGGTTCCCTGGCGGTGGGTTCCGGGGATCCGGCTGTCCACAATCTCGCCGCAAGCGCTCCGTGGTGGCCGCCAGCGCGGCTATCGTCCGGCCATGGCCGTATCAGGACCCGCCGGCGACCCGAGGCGCGAACTCGGCCAGCTGGGCGAGCAGCTCGCCGACGCCCGGCTCCGCGCCGCGGGGCTGCGGGTCGTCGCCCGCAACTGGCGCTGCCGGGAGGGCGAGATCGACCTGGTCGCGGCCGGCCAGGGGCTGCTTGTCTTCTGCGAGGTCAAGGCCAGGCGCGGCGACGGCTACGGAACCCCGGCGGCCGCCGTCACCGCCGCCAAGCAGGCCAGGCTGCGCCGCCTGGCGGCCGCCTACCTGGCCGCCAACCCCACCGTGCCCAGCAGGGTCCGCTTCGACGTGGTCAGTGTCAAGTTAGCTAGCTGCAGGGATGCTACTCGCGGCGTTCCCGTTCGCGCTCTTGGCGCTCGATCCACTCGTTCAGCGCGCGGCGGGAGTAGCGGATCGCCCTGCCGGCCCGGAACCAGGGCGGCCCGGTTCCCTCGGCACGCCAGCGGCGCACGGTGGCCAGCGACACCCGCAGGTGTCGGGCGACCTCGACGTCGGTGAGCACCTCATCCACGCCCCTGATTCTAGATGCACGCCCGAGTCGCTTGTGCGCTCGTTCATGAGTGCTGGTGCGAGCTATTGACGACTCAGCTATAGCGGGTGCAAACTGACGATCTCTGATGCGCGTCAGGATAGAGACATTGCGCCGGAGGAAGGGGATGGTGCCCTTTAGCTCGCTCTGTCCGTAAATCCCGGGGACCGTTCCGGCTGCTGCGGCGCTGCGCGTAGCCGGTTCGGTCCCCCCAACCGCCAACGACCGTCCCCATGGCGGCAGACGACCCGGCCGAGGTACCGCTCGCATGGACCGGGGGGGACGCGAAGACGAGCTAAACCTAGAACTCCCAGACCTGCATGCCGTTGGGGTGAGCCCCTTCGGCGGCCGTCAGCACAGACGGCATCCGGGATTGTGCGGTTGCTTGGGGAAGACGCACAAGCCAAGCCGGGAGCGGCCCGGCGCCCCCACCTACACGCCGGGCCGCTCCCACCGGAAGGGGGAACCATGGGAACCGTAGAGACGATCTGGGCGACCGTCGTGCTGATCTTGGCCAGCGTGGCGTGCGTCGGCGCGCTGCTGGTGGCGATCGCCTGGGAGGTGGCCGCGTTCCGGCGGATCCGGGACCGGGCCCGCAAGCCAACCCCGGAGGAGAGCTTCTGGCAGCAGCACGCCGCGTTGACCGCGCCAGAGCGGCGGCAACCATGACCGGGCCGCCGCTGCCCCCACTGGAGCGGAAGCCGGCCGGTCCGCACCTGCAGCGGGACGAACGCCGAGCGATGCTGCTGGGCGCCCTGGCCGGGGTCGATCTCGGAGCCTGGGATCGGCACATCACCAACTTCCTTGCCGACCGGGACCCCGGCACCGTCCGCACCATCGCCAGCTTGATTCAGCGGGCACGGGCGGCCGAGCGGC
>DASYRU010000382.1:0-2107 GCA_036004165.1 Actinomycetota bacterium | reverse complement strand
GCCGGCCGGCGCCGAGCTCCGCGTCGCTCAGGTCCTCGCGGGTCGCCTGCCGCAGCTCCTCCCACCGGCGGGTGTCGCTGTCGGCGAACCGTTCCCAGGGGACGTCGGCCAGCGCCGGTCCCCGCCAGAGCCCCAGCGCGTCCCGCAGCAGCGCGGCCGCGGCCTCCCCGTGGCCGCTGGACAGCTCGGCGCGCCCGCGCGCGGCCAGGTCCTCGAACCGGTCGGTGTCGAGCTGGCCGGGACCGACCTGCAGCACGTAGCCGCCGGGACGGCCGACGATCGGGAGGTCGTCGGGGACCAGCTTGCGGAGCGCCGAGGCGTGGACGTGCAGCGCGTGCGACGCGGTCCGCGGCGCCTCCGCGCCCCACATCGCCTCGATCAGCAGCTCGGCCGGGAGGACCTGTCCGGCGCGCACCGCCAGGGCGGCGAGCATGGTCCGCACTAGCCCGCTCCCGAGCGGCAGCGGCCGGCCACCGACGACCACGTCGACCGGTCCCAGGAGCCTGATCGCGGTCGGAGCCGGCGGCGCCTGCCGCCGCGTCCTTGAGCGGGCCTTGAGCGATCTACGCGAACCTGCTGCCATAACCCCGATCCGCAAGTTACACCGACGACCCGGAGAGAGGATGGCATGGAACGCGCCCGGATTCTCGTCGTGGGTGCCGGCCTTGCCGGCCTGGCGCTGGCCCGAACCTTGCGGCAGGCCGGGTTCGCCCCGGAGCTGATCGAACGGGCCGACCGCTGGGACATCGCCGGCACCGGCATGTACCTGCCCGCCAACGGCGTCCGTGCCCTGCGGGCGCTCGGCCTCCAGGACGCCGTGGCCGCCCGGGCCTCTGACATCCCCCGCCAGCGGGTGCTCGACCACCGCGGCCGGGTGCTGGTCGACGCCGACATGCACCAGTTCTGGGGCGGCATCGGTCCCTGCCTGGCGCTACCCCGGTCCGAGCTGCACCAGCTGCTCCGGGAGGGCGTGCCGGTGCGGATGGGCCGAACCGTCCGGTCGCTGGAGCGGCCCGACGGGCCGGTCGGCGTCACCTTCGATGACGGCAGCGGCGCCGAGTTCGACCTGGTCGTCGGCGCCGACGGGCTGCGCTCCACCATCCGGCGGCTGGCCGTCGACCAGCGGCCGCCGATCCCGGTCGGCCAGCAGAGCTGGCGCTTCCTCACCGCCCGCCCCGCCGAGGTCACCACCTGGACGGTGCTGCTGGGCCGGGGGACGTCGTTCCTCAGCATCCCGGTCGGCCCTGGGCTGGTCTACTGCTACGCCGACGTCACCACCGGCCGTGCCGGCGGCGCTGCGCCGAACGGCGACCCGGTCGGGCAGCTGCGCCGGCGGTTCGCCGGCTTCGCCGCCCCGGTCCCCGGGCTGCTGGAGCAGCTCGAGGACCCGGCCAAGGTGCATGTCGCCCCGATCGAGCAGGTCGCCGAGGAGCGCTGGGGCCGCGGCGCGGTGCTCCTGGCCGGCGACGCCGCGCACGGCATGTCGCCCAACATGGCCCAGGGCGGCTCGCTGGCGTTCGAGGACGCGCTGGTGCTGGCCGCCTGCCTGCGCGACGGCGGCACGGTCAGCGACGCCGTGGCCGCCTTCGTCGCCAGGCGGAGCCCACGCACCGCCTGGGTCCGCACCCAGACCCACCGCCGCGACCGCACCCGCAACCTCCCGCCGTTCCTCCGCGACCTCGTCCTGCGGTCGTTCGGCCAGCGGATCTTCCGCTCCAACTACCGCCCGCTCCTGGACCCCGTCTAGTCGTTGGGTCCTGGTCGAGGTCACCCAACGCGCCAACCGCCTCCACGATGAACCCTGAGGTTCCCCGGACCGGTCTGACAGGACCCGGCGCATGTGGTAGACGGTTGTAACCACGACAGCCGGCGGGTGGCCTACCCGCGAGCCACAGACACCGAGGAAGGTTCGATGGGCACGTTCAGGTTCCAGGTGGCGGTTTCGCTTGACGGATATGTTGCCGGCCCCGACCAGAGCGAGGAGAACCCGCTCGGCGTCGGCGGCCTGGATCTGCACCAGTGGGTCTTCCAGCTCGAGGCGTGGCGCAACCAGCATGGACAGGACGGCGGCGAGGTCAACGCCAGCACGCGCGTGGTCGAGGAGGCG
>DASYRU010000381.1:0-1965 GCA_036004165.1 Actinomycetota bacterium | reverse complement strand
CACTGCCGTCCGGGTCGGCGTAACCGGCCGGGAAGTCGATCGCTCCCACATGCCAGCGGTCATCGGCGGTCTGGCGCCACAGGCAGGCGGTCACACTGAACGACCCCTCCGAGACGAACGCCGGCTCCTGCATGCGGGCCTGGAACACCGCCGGGACGGAGTCGAGCACGCCGGGCCAGGGCCGCGACGGCTTCAGCGCCCATGGGCTCATCGGCGACTCATGGTCGAAGACCCGGACCAGGGCGCCAACCGGCGAGAACACGATCGCGTACTCGTCCCCGGTGCCGGCGCGCATCGATGCCCGCTGCTGGCCCGGTCCCCAGTGCGCATCGAAGGAGTAGCACCGGTACTCCCATTTCGGCATGAGGATGGCGTCCAGCATCGCCAGCGACCGCGACCGGTCGCGCACCACCGGAATGTCCGGCAACACGCGGGCCACGTCCTGTGCGGTCATGGTCGGAGCCTACCGCGCACGAAGCTGAGCTGGATGGGCCTCGTCCACACCAGAACGACCAGACCTCGTCGAGGCCAAGCCGGCGAGGGTCGTGGCCTTTGTCCTTGCCGACCGGTAGCGTTCCGGAAGGGCGCCGAAACCGCCAAGGGGGAACAGCGGTGACCGCGGAAGGACCAACGCAGGGGCCGTTGGACCCGCAG
This sequence comes from Actinomycetota bacterium, assembly GCA_036004165.1. Classification (GTDB taxonomy): domain Bacteria; phylum Actinomycetota; class CALGFH01; order CALGFH01; family CALGFH01; genus CALGFH01. The sequence continues at coordinate 1,311 of DASYRU010000381.1, read as the reverse complement.
CGGCTGGCGCCCGTCCCGGCGATCTCGAGCAACGGCACTGGGCGGCGCGTGGCCGACCGCTACGAGCTCGAGGCCGAGCTCGGCCACGGCGGCATGGGCGTGGTGTGGCGGGCGACCGACACGCTGCTGTCCCGCAAGGTGGCGGTCAAGGAGGTCGACCTGCCCCGCGGTGTCGACGCCGAGCAGCGGGCCGCCATGCGGGCAAGGGTCTCCAGGGAGGCGCGGGCGGCCGCCCGGCTCAGCCACCCCGGAGTGGTCACCGTCTACGACATCGCCGAGGACGGCGGGCGCGACTACATCGTGATGGAGCTGGTCGCAGCGCCCACCCTCGACGACCTGGTCCGCGCCGATGGGCCGATGACCCCGGAGCGAAGCGTCCGCCTCGGCCTCGGCCTGCTCGACGCCCTGGCGGCCGCCCACCGCGCCGGCATCGTCCACCGCGACCTCAAGCCGAAGAACGTGATGGTCCGCGAGGACGGCACCACCAAGCTGGCCGACTTCGGCATCGCCTCGGTCCAGGGGGACCCCCGGCTGACCGCCACCGGCCTGGTGGTCGGCTCGCCCGCCTACATGGCGCCGGAGCAGGTCGAGGGGGAGCGTGTCGGTCCCGCCGCCGACCTGTGGGCGCTGGGCGCGACGCTCTGGTTCGCGGTCGAGGGCGATCCGCCGTTCGGCGGTGGCGAGTTCCAGACCCTGAACGCGATCGTCAGCGGCGAGCCCCGCCGGCCCCGGCGCCTCGGCCCGCTGGCGCCGGTCCTGGAGCGCCTGCTCACCAAGGACCCGGCCCGCCGCCCCACCCCAGAAGAGCTGCGGCCCCTGCTGCAAGGGGTCGCGGGCGGCGCCGCGGGGGGAGGGCCGGGGTCGGCCGGCCGGGGGCTGGGTGCCGCCGGCAGCGGCCGCGGCCACGGCGATACCCCGCCGGTGCCGAGCCGTGCCCGCCGCCGTGACGGCGCTGGCGGCACCGCGGTGCTGGGCGCGCCCCTCCGGAGCGGTCCGGCGAACGGGTCCCGCCGGGTCGTTGCCGCGCCTCGGCAGCGACGGTGGGGACGCCGCGGGCTCCCGCCCGTGCCGCCGGTCCCGGCGCCGGGCGAGCCAGTCCTTCCCCGCCGGACCCGCCGCCGCGGCGCCGTCACCGGCATCCTGCTCGCGGTCCTGGTCGCTGGGCTGGCCGCGGCCGCCGTGGCCTGGCTCGGCCCTGGCGACGGCGGGACCCCCGGCACCGGCCGCTCCCGCTCGTCCGCCGAGGTCCAGCGGCCGGCGGTGCCCGCCGACTGGCGCGCCTACCAGGACCCGGCGGGCGACTACCGGCTC
>DASYRU010000380.1:0-3543 GCA_036004165.1 Actinomycetota bacterium | reverse complement strand
CATTGCCACAGCCTGCTGGCCAGCTGGACGCGGGCCGGCGGCGGGCAATGGCCGGCCTGGCGGCGCTGCTTCACCGAGGCGACCACGCAGGCCGCCCTGGCCAGGGACGTGCCCGGGCTGCTCGGCTACCGGCACTTCCTTGGCGCTCTGGCCGAGCTGCTGGCGATCGCCCCCGGCGAGGGCCACGGTGGGGAGGACCTGGAGCGTCGGGTGGTGGCCGGCCGCGACGAGCTCGCCGGGACCGACGCCGCCGGGTACCTGCGCCGGCTGCTTGGCCATGCCGGCACCGCCGCGCTGCTGGTCGATACCGGCTTCGAGGGGGAACGGACGCTGCGGCCAAGCGAGCTGGAACGGGCCGCCGACCGGCCGGTGCACGAGATCGTGCGGCTGGAGGTGCTGGCCGGGGAGCTGCTGCGGCCGGGCAACCCGGCCGGCCGCTCGCTGTCCCGCTTCCTCGGCGGCTTCGAGGAGCGCCTCGGCACGGCCCTGGAGCGGGGCGCGGTGGCGGTGAAGTCGATCGCCGCCTACCGCGGCGGGCTCTGGCTGTTCAGGGAGAGCGGCCAGGCGGCGCGGCGGCGGGCGTTCTCCGGCCTGGACAGGGCGGCCCAGGCCGACCGGTTCGAGGACCCGGTGCTGCTGCCGTTCCTGGTCCGCAGGGCGGCGGAGCTGGCCGCCGCCCGCCAGGTGCCGCTGCAGTTCCACACCGGCTTCGGCGACCGGGACGTCTACCTGCCCCAGGCCGACCCGGCCCTGCTGTGGCCGCTGCTGCGGGACCGGCGCACCGAGGACTGCCAGGTGGTGCTGCTGCACTGCTACCCGTTCGTCGGCGGCGCCGCCTACCTGGCGGGCACCTATCCCCAGGTCTACATGGACCTGTCGCTGGCGATCCCGCTGGCCGAGCCGATCGCCGACCGGCTGGTCGGCGAGGCGCTCGGCCTCTGCCCGCCTGGCAAGCTGCTGGCCGCCTCAGACGGCCACTCCTACCCGGAGATGCACTGGTGGGGCGCGACCGTCTGGCGCCGCGCCCTGGCCAGGGTGCTGGGGGCCGAGGTGGAGGCGGGCGGGCTGGACGGGCCGGCCGCGCGGGCCGTCGCCAAGGGCATCCTGGCCACCAACGCCACCCGGCTGTACCGGCTTTGACATCCTCCCCTGCCTGGAGGCGGGGGATTCCCGGTGGCGGCGCTCATGCGACGCTCCCGAGTGGAAGCGTCACAGCGCGCCCAAGACTTCGAGCAGGGGTCGTTGCTAGGGGTCAGCCGCCGTCCCGGCGGGCCTCCAGGCGCCGTTCGGCGGCCAGGCGCCCGAGCTCGACCTGATCGTGGACCACGAAGCGCATCGACTCGGCCAGGGCGCGGTGGCCGGCCTGCTCGGCGACCAGCCGGTGCATCGCCTGGGCGACCCGCCGGTAGGCGGGGTGGCCCTGCGGGGTGGAACGCAGCTCCGCCAGGTGCAGCAGTTCCCGCGCGTTCATCGTCATCGCGAAACGGACCCGGTGGGCCATGGCGACGGCGTACGCGGCCTGGGCGGGGAAGCGGGGCCGCAGCTCCCGGTACAGCCCGGCCGATGCGGCCATCGCGGCGGCGAACCGCTCGGCCAGCCCGGCCTCGGCGACGTCGGCGGGCAGCTCGTAGCCGAGCGCCGGGGTGAGCGGCTGCCAGACGATCGTGCACATCCGGTGCCGCTGCAGGTCGCGGAAGGCGCCGTAGTCGGCGACCACGTCGAAGGTGTAGACGGCGCGTTCGAAGGCGCGGCCGGGACGGTGGCGGCGGTTGCGCCGCTCCCCGACGTAGGCCGCCAGCAGCCGGGCGCGGTCCTCGGCCTCCATGCGGGCCACCCGGGCCGCCACCTCGGCCTCCCCCACCCCGAGGTGGGGGTAGGCGATCGCGGTCAGGACCTTGTCCTCGGCGGCCGGGTCGAACTCGGTGAGGCGGACCGACGGTCCCGGCTCCTCGGCGGCGGTCGCCGGCCCCAGGACGGACTCGACCACCTTGGCGGTCTCGTCGGCCGTCTCGGCCAGGTAGCGGGACCAGGCGACCCCGCGGTCGTCGCGGTCGACCCTGACCAGGAACGCGGGGATCACCTGGCGCAGCTCCGCCAGCAGCAGCTCGGCGCAGGAGCGGGCCTCCGGCAGCGGGTGGGCGCGCAGGCGCAGCAGCAGCGCCTCGTAGGCCTGGCCGCTGGCGAAGATGCCCAGGTTGGAGGTGGTGGCGGCCGGCAGCAGCCCGCGCAGCCCGTCCAGGGCCCTGGCCTTGACCGCCCGGCGCCAGGCGGCCTCGCTGGACCCCGGCTCGTGGGGGACGACCCGGGTGAGGTGCCCGGTGAGGGCGGGCAGCAGCTCGGCATAGGTGGCGAACAGCCCGTCGACCACCCGCCGGTAGTCCGGGCCGAGGTCGCTGGCGTCCACGTCCGGGTCGACGTGGTAGCGCCAGCGGCCGCCAGGGCGGTCGGCGTAGGAGACGTAGCGGGTGGACTGCTCCAGGTAGGCGGCCAGCCGCCCCCACTCCAGCACCTTGGTGAGCAGGTTGGAGGCCTGCTCGCAGGCCACGTGGGCGCCGCCGAGCTGGGCCACGCTGTCGTCGCCGTATTCGTCGAAGACCCGCTGGTACAGGGCGGTCGCCCTGGCCATACCAGTGTCGCCGACCTCGCCGGCCTCCACCTGGTCGGCGAACTCGTCCAGGAACAGGCGGCGCAGGGTCTTGCCGGAGCGGGAGTATCGGGCGAACAACGCCCCCTTGACGGTCTCCGGCAGGTTGCGCAGCGCGAACACGGGGCGGTCGAGGTTGGTGACGTAGGGGGCCAGCCGGGCCCGCTCGGCCTCGGTGAACTCCTCCGCCCAGTAGGCCGGCCGCCCGCTCATGCCAGCCCCAGCAGCGGCTCGAGGCCGACGGTCAGGCCGTCGCGGGTGGGCACCTCCCGCACCGCCAGCAGCACGCCGGGCATGAACGAGGAACGGTCCAGCGAGTCGTGGCGCAGGGTGAGCACCTCGCCCTGGCCGCCGAAGATCACCTCCTGGTGGGCGACCAGCCCGGGCAGGCGGACCGAGTGGACCCGCACCCCGTCCACCGCACCGCCGCGCACCCCCGGCACCGACTCCTTCGCAGCGGGGGGCCCGGCGACCCCCTCCTCGCCGGCCGCGGCGATCGCCCTTGCGGTCCGGATCGCGGTGCCGGAGGGCGCGTCGGCCTTGCCCTCGTGGTGCAGCTCGATGACCTCGGCGGCCGGGTACCAGGGGGCCGCGATGGCGGCGAAGTGCATCGCCAGCACCGCCCCGAGGGCGAAGTTCGGCGCCCACACGGCGTTGCCGTGGTCGGCCTTGCCGGCAAGGGCGGCCAGGTCGTCCATGGTCGCCGGCGGCAGACCGGTGGTGCCGGAGACCAGGTTGACGCCCTCTGGCAGCAGCGCCGCCACGGCGGCGGCGGTCGCCTCCGGCCGGGAGAAGTCGACCACCACCTCGACCTCGGCGGCCAGCAGGTCCGACAGGCTCTCGCCGACCTGCAGGTCGGCGGGCGCCTCGGGGACCAGCTCCTGCAGCCAGTGACCGAC
>DASYRU010000379.1:0-1528 GCA_036004165.1 Actinomycetota bacterium | reverse complement strand
GCCGCTGCGGTGGCCGGGCTGCTGGCCGGGGCGGCAATACCCCAGGGAAGTGTGATCTCGTCCAGCTTGTACGCCATGGTGCTGTGCATCCCGCTGGGCGTCGCGGTGGCGGTGCTGCGCTACCGGCTGTGGGACCTGGACCGGCTGGTCTCCCGCACCGTGACCTACACGCTGGTGACGGCCCTGCTGATCGTCCCCTACCTGCTGATCGTGCCGGCCGCCGGCCGCCTGGCCCAAGGCGCAGGCAACCTCGCCGTGGCCGCCGCCACCCTGGCCGCCGCGGCCGCCTTCGCCCCCCTGCGCCGCCGGGTTCAGGGCCTGGTCGACCGGCGCTTCAACCGCCGCCGCTACGACGCCGCCCGCACCGTGGAGGCGTTCACCGTCCGCCTGCGCGACCAGGTCGACCTGGACGCGCTCAGCGCCGAGCTGCTGGCCGTGGTCGACCAGACCATGCAGCCGGCAGGGGCGTCCCTGTGGCTGCGCCCGCCGGCAACCCCGAGGCCGCCGCGATAGGTCGACCTGACCGACCTGGACGTGCATGGCCCCCCGCGAATACGACGAGCCGGGCGCGACGTAGCGGGACGAGGCGATTAGACTCCCGGGGTGCATCGAAAGGGTGCAACTCTCGCAGAGGGGGCTAGCCATGACCGACACCCCGGCGGACCGTCCGCCTGAGCCCAGCCAGCCTGGTCCCGCTGGCTACCAGCCCGCTCCGACCACACCGGCCCGCCAGAACGGCCTGGGCACGACCGGCATGGTCTTCGGCATCGTCGCCCTGGTCCTGGTGGTGCTGATCCTGTTCTCACCACTCGGCGTCCTCCTCGGGCTCGCCGCGGTGATCTTCGGCATCCTGGGGATCGGCCGGGTCAACCGGGGAGAGGCCGACAACCGCGGGCAGGCGGTCACCGGCATCGTGACGGGGGCGCTGGCGCTGGTCGTCGGGCTGTTCTTCACGATCAGCGTGGGAACCTTCTTCGCCACCCACGTCAACGACTTCAACCGCTTCGGTCGGTGCATAGACGACGCGACCAACTCCCAGGCTCGGGAGGACTGCGCCCGGGAGCTCGCGAACGACCTCGACCGCTAGCGGCTCGCGGTCAGAAGCGGAACACCGTCCCCACCGACGGCTGCGCGAACGCGTCCGGCAGGCTCCTGGCCAGCTGGTGCACCGCCTTCCATCCGGTGCAGTGCGCGGGCACGATCCGGGTGACGCCGAGGTCGGTGACGTGGCGCACGGTGGGTTCGATGAGCGGCTCGAAGATCGCCCCGGTGAGATGGAAGCCGCCGACGAACCCGGCGATCCGCTGCTGACCGGTCAGCCGCTGCGCGTTGCGCAGCACGTTCACCGCGCCGGAATGGGAGCAGCCCGACACGATCACCAGGCCCTTCCCCGCCACGTCGACGATCAGGTTCTGGTCGTCGAGGATCAGCGGATCGGGCTCCCAGGCGTCGCCGTCCCTGGCCAGGTGGATCGGGAAGCCGGTCTCGAACTCGGTGACCCGCTCCACCTCACCGGAGATCAGCACCC
>DASYRU010000378.1:0-8157 GCA_036004165.1 Actinomycetota bacterium | reverse complement strand
CGCCGCCGGGCTGGTCGTCCCCGGGGTGGGCGCCTACGGGGCCTGCCTGGAGGGCCTCGGCAGCGCCGGCGGGGCGGCCGCGGTGGCCGGGTGGGTCGCCGGCGGTCGGCCGCTGCTCGGCATCTGCGTCGGCATGCAGCTGCTGTTCGAGGCCAGCGAGGAGGGCCCGGTGCACAGTGGCGTCGGCGCGCTGCCGGGGAAGATCCGCCGCCTGGCCGGCGGGGCGAAGATCCCCCACATCGGCTGGAACGAGGTCGCCGTCGCCGAGGGGAGCCGGCTGCTGGCCGGGGTGCCATCGGGCACCCGCTTCTACTTCGTCCACTCCTACGCGCCGGAGCCGGACGGGCAGGCGGTCGCCGCCGTCTGCGACCACGGCGGCCGCTTCGCGGCCGCGGTGGAGACGGGCAACCTGTTCGGCACCCAGTTCCACCCGGAGAAGTCCGGCAGCGCCGGCCTTGCCCTGCTCGGCAACTTCGTGGAGGTCTGCGGCGGGTGACGCTGGAGCTGCTGCCTGCGGTCGACCTGCTCGACGGGCAGGCGGCCCGGCTGGTCCAGGGCAGGGCCGGCACCCAGACCGCCTACGGCGACCCGGTCGAGGCGGCGGCCGACTTCGCCGCCCAGGGCGCCGGCTGGCTGCACGTGGTCGACCTGGACGCCGCCTTCGGGCGCGGCCCCCGCAACCGCGGCCAGCTCGGCCGGGTCGTCGAGGCGGTCGCGCCGCTGCCGGTGGAGGCCTCCGGCGGGGTGCGCAGCCCCGCCGACCTGCACGACCTGCTCGACCTCGGCGCGGCCAGGGTGGTGATCGGCACCGCCGCCCTCGAGGACCCGGAGTGGGTCGCCGAGGCGTGCGAGCGCCACGGCGACCGGGTCGCGGTCGGCCTGGACGCCCGCGGCAGGATCCTGCAGGCACGCGGCTGGACGACCAGTGGCGGCGACCTGTTCGAGGCGCTGGCGCGGCTGGACGCGGCCGGCTGCCGGCGGTTCGTCCACACCGAGGTGGCACGCGACGGCATGCTGGCCGGCCCGGCCACCGAGCGGCTGCGGGAGGTGCTGGCCGCCACCTCCCGGCCGGTGATCGCCTCCGGCGGCGTCGCCGCGCTCCAGGACCTGCGCGCCCTCGCCGCCCTCGAACCGCACGGGCTGGAGGGGGTGATCGTCGGCAAGGCCCTGTTCGCCGGCCGCTTCACGGTCGCCGAGGCGCTGGCCGCGCTGGCCGAGGCCGCCGTGGGCCGAAGGGGTCCGGGGAACCCCACAACGGCCCAGCCGGTAGGCGGTCCGGTCCAGTACCGTCCACCAGGGCCGGGGAACCCAGAAGGCCGGAGGGGTCCGGGGAGGCGGCCGTGACCGTGGCCCGCCGCGTCATCCCCTGCCTGGACGTGGACGCCGGCCGGGTGGTGAAGGGCGTCTCGTTCGTCGACCTGGTCGACGCCGGCGACCCCGCCGAGCTGGCCGCCGCCTACGACGCGCAAGGCGCCGACGAGCTGGTCTTCCTCGACATCACCGCCACCGTGGAGGCCCGCGCCACCCTCTACGACGCCGTCGCCCGCACCGCCGAGCAGGTGTTCATCCCCCTCACCGTCGGCGGCGGCGTCCGCTCCGTCGAAGACGTCCAGCGCCTCCTGCGGGCCGGCGCCGACAAGGTCTCGGTCAACTCCGCAGCAGTCCGCGACCCCGACCTGCTCTCAGCCGGTGCCGGCACCTACGGCGTCCAATGCATGGTGCTGGCGATCGACGCCCGCCGCCACCCCGACGCCAACGCCTGGGAGGTCGTGATCGACGGCGGCCGCACCTCCACCGGCAGGGACGCGCTCGCCTGGGCCGAGGAGGCCGCCACCCGCGGCGCCGGCGAGCTCCTGGTCACCAGCATGGACGCCGACGGCCACCGCACCGGCTACGACCTCGACCTCATCCGCGCCATCACCACCACCGTCCCCATCCCCGTCATCGCCAGCGGCGGCGCCGGCCGCCTGGACCACTTCCCCGCCGCCTGCCAAGCCGGCGCCGACGCGGTCCTCGCCGCCAGCGTCTTCCACTTCGGCGACCTGACCATCCCCCAGGTAAAGCAGGCCCTGGCCGCCGCCGGCTTCCCGGTCCGCATGTGAGAAGTTGAGAGAAGCGACAAGGGACCGCACCGAACGGCCGGCGACCGGGTCCCCGATCGACCGACTGCTCTACGTCGGAGGGAGAGCGGGGACCCCGTCGCCGGCCCACCCACGGCGAGCGGAAGAGCTCACCCGGTCTCGCTGAGGCTCCGGATCTCCCGCAACGCCACCGACAGCATCGCGATGTCCAGCGTCTCCGCCTCCTTCAGGTCCCCGAGCATCGCCATGCACCGCGCCACCGACGCCCGGTTCTCCTCCGTCCAGGCGTCGATCAGCGCCTCCGCGTCGCGGTCCTCGATGCCGGGCCGCAGCACCTCGGCGGTCAGCTCGCGCTGCTCGGAGTACAGGTCGTCGCGCAGCGCCCCCTGGGCGAGCGCCTGCCAGTGGCTCTCCGCCGGCAGCGCGGCGATCTGGTCGCGCAGCCAGTGCAGGTCGAGCCTGGCGCCGAGCGCGAAGTAGACGGCGGCGACCGCCTCGACGGTCTCGCCGCAGGCGGTGGCGACCTCGATCACGTTCAGCCCGGAGAACAGCGCGTCGAGGCTGGCGACCCGGTTGGCGAGGTCGGCGGGGACGCCCTGTGCGGTGAAGCGCCGGGACAACCCTTCCAGCGCCTCGGAGTCCGCCGGGGTCAGCAGCTTTGGCAGCTCCTGGGCGAGCGAGGCGACCCCCGGCGCGAAGTGCGACACGGTGGCGGCGATGTCGAGGGGCTGGCGGCGGTTGCGCAGGAACCAGAGGGAGGACCGCTCGATCAGGTTGCGCGCCTCGCTCATCAGCTCGGTCTGCACCTCGGCAGCGACCACGTTGTCGAGCGTGGCCAGCTCCTTCCAGAGCCGGCGGATGTCGAACACCTCGCGGCTGACCGTGTAGGCGCGGGCGACGTCGGGCGGGCTGGAGCCCGTCTCCTCCTGCAGCCGGTGGGCGAAGGTGCTGCCCGCCCGGTTGACCATGCTGTTGGTGATGTAGGTGGCGATGATGTCGCGGCGCAGGGGATGGCGGCGGACCTGGTCGCGGAACGACTCCCGCAGCTTGGCTGGCAGGTAGCGTTCCAGGTCGTCGGCCAGGTAGTCGTCCTCCGGCACGTTGGAGGCGACCAGCTCGTCCTGCAGCACGATCTTCGAGTAGGCCAGCAGCACCGCCAGCTCCGGGCGGGTGAGCCCGCGGCCGGCGGCGCGCCGCTCGGCCAGCCCCTCGTCACCTGGCAGGTACTCCAGCCGCCGGTCCAGCCGGCCGGCCCGCTCGAGGCTGCGGATCAGCCGGCTGTGCTCGTCGAGCAGCTGCGGCGCCTGCGCCTCGGTCACGCTGATCGCCTGCACCTGGCGGTAGTTGTCCAGCAGCACCGCGGCGGCGACCTCGTCGGTCATCTCGGCCAGCAGCGCGTCGCGCTGCTTGCGGGTCATGTCGCCGTCGCCGACCACCTGGTTGAGCAGGATCTTGATGTTCACCTCGTGGTCGGAGCAGTCCACCCCGCCGGAGTTGTCGATGAAGTCGGTGTTGATGCGGCCGCCGCCGAGCGCGTACTCGACCCGCCCCAGCTGGGTGAACCCGAGGTTGCCGCCCTCCCCGACCACCTTGCAGCGCAGCTCCGCCCCGTCCGCCCTGACGGCGTCGTTGGCCCGGTCGCCGGCGTCGGCGTGGCTCTCGCGGGTGGCCTTCACGTAGGTGCCGATGCCGCCGTTCCACAGCAGGTCGACGGGCGCCCGGAGGATCGCGCTGATGAGCTCGTTGGGGGTGAGCGCCTCGGACTGGACGTCAAGCAGCCGGCGCGCCTGCGGCGACAGCTTGACCGACTTGGCGCTGCGCGGCCACACCCCGCCGCCCGCCGAGATCAGCTTGGCGTCGTAGTCGGCCCAGGTGGAGCGGGGCAGGTCGAACAGGCGCCGCCGCTCGGCGAAGCTCGCCTCCGGGTCCGGGTCGGGATCCAGGAACACGTGCAGGTGGTTGAACGCGGCGACCAGCTTGATGTGGCGGCTGAGCAGCATGCCGTTGCCGAACACGTCGCCGCCCATGTCGCCGACGCCGACCACGGTGAAGTCGGTCGACTGGGTGTCGACCCCCATCTCGCGGAAGTGGCGCTTGACCGACTCCCACGCCCCCTTGGCGGTGATGCCCATCCTCTTGTGGTCGTAGCCGGCCGACCCGCCGGAGGCGAACGCGTCGTCCAGCCAGAAGCCGTACTCGGCGGCGATCGAGTTGGCCAGGTCGGAGAAGGTCGCGGTGCCCTTGTCGGCCGCCACCACCAGGTAGGGGTCGTCCTCGTCGTAGCGGACCACCGCCGGCGGAGGCACCACCCGGCCGTCGGCCCGGTTGTCGGTCAGATCCAGCAGCCCCCGCATGAAGGTCGTGTAGCAGGCCACCACCTCCTCCGTGAGCGCCTCGCGGCCGCCGTCGGCCGGGGGCCGCTTGACCACGAAGCCGCCCTTGGCCCCGACCGGCACGATCACGGCGTTCTTGACCATCTGCGCCTTCATCAGGCCGAGGACCTCGGTGCGGAAGTCCTCCCGCCGGTCCGACCAGCGGATGCCGCCCCGCGCCACCCGGCCGCCGCGCAGGTGCACCGCCTCGGTCCGCGGCGAGTACACGAACACCTCGAACATCGGCCGGGGCTTGGGCAGCGACGGCACCATCGCGGGATCCAGCTTGAACGACAGGTACGGCTTGGGCCGCCCGCCGCCGACGTCGGGGTCGGTCTGGAAGAAGTTGGTCCGCAGGGTCGCCTCGACCATCCCGAGGAAGCTGCGGAGGATCCGGTCCTCGTCGAGGTTGGCGACCTGGTCGATGGCGTCGGCCAGCTCGCCACGCAGCGCCTCCACGCGGCGGTCGGCGTCGGCGGCACCGGCTCGCGGAGCCTCAGCCCGCCGCGCCGGGTCGAAGTAGGCCCGGAACAGCTCCACCAGCCCGCGGGCGATCTCCGGGTTGCCGGCCAGCGCCTGCTCCATGTACTCCTGGCTGAAGGTCAGCCTGGTCTGCCGCAGGTACTTGCAGTAGGCGCGCAGGATCACGATCTCCCGCCAGGTGAGCCGGGCGCCGAGCACCAGCCGGTTGAAGCCGTCGCTCTCGGCCGCGCCGCGCAGGACCGCCGCGAACGCCTCCTGGAACACGTCCCGGACCTTGCTGAGGTCCAGCTCGCGGTGCCTGGCGTAGGTCATGCCGAAGTCGTGGATCCAGACCGGGCCGGCGCCCGGCCGGCGGATCTCGTAGGGTCGTTCCTCGACGACCTCCACGCCCATGTCCTCCAGCATCGGCACCGCGTCCGACAGCGGCAGCGGCCGCTCGGCGAAGAACAGCTTGAAGCGCAGCAGCTCCGAGGTCGCCTCCAGCGGCCGGTACAGGTTCATGTTCAGGCCGCCGCGCTCCTCCAGGTCCTCGATCCGCTGGATGTCGTAGACGGCGTTGCGGGCCGGGAAGTCCTCCCGGTAGGCGGCCGGGAACGCCTCGCCGTAGCGGGCGAACAGCCGGTTGCCGAGCTCCTCGCCGTGCTGCTCCAGCAGCAGCGCGTGCAGCTCGTCGGCCCACGAGCGGGTGACGGCGACCAGCTTGGCCTCGATCTCCCTGGTGTCGAAGGAGGGCATCTGGCCGGGAGGCACCCGGATGATGAAGTACAGCCGGGCCAGCACCGACTCCGACAACCTCACCTGGAAGTCGAGGCTCGCCCCCGGGAACGCCTCGCCGAGGACGTCCTCGATGCGCCGCCGGACGTCGGTGGTGTAGCGGTCGCGCGGCACATACACCAGCGCGGAGACGAAGCGGCCGTAGATGTCGTGCCACATGAACAGGCGTACCCGCCGGCGCTCCTCCAGCCGCAGGATGCCCATGGCGGTCTCGAACAGCAGGTCGTCGGAGATCTGGAACAGCTCGTCGCGGGGGAAGGTCTCCAGGATGTTCAGCAGCGCCTTCTGGTCGTGGCTGTGCCTTGGAAGGCCGGCCCGGTCCAGCACCTTGCCGACCTTGCGGCGCAGCAGCGGGATGTCGCGCGGGTTCCGGTTGTAGGCGGCCGAGGTGTACAGGCCGAGGAAGCGCCGCTCGCCGGTCACCTTGCCCTGCTCGTCGAAGCGCTTGACGCCGATGTAGTCGAGGTAGGACGGCCGGTGCACGGTGGAGTGCGAGTTCGCCTTGGTGAGGATCAGCACGTGCGGCTCGCGGGCGTGCCGGCGCGCCTCGGGCGGCAGCTTGGCGAAGCTGCCGGAGGCCGGCTTGGAGCCGGCCTGGCGCAGGATGCCGAGCCCGCTGCCCTCGACCGGGCGCAGCACGTCCTCGCCGTCCTGCTGCAGCAGGTCGTAGGCGCGGTAGCCGAGGAAGGTGAAGTGGTGGTCCTCGATCCACTCCAGCAGCGCCTTGGCCTCGGCCAGCTCGGCCTCGTCGACCGGCGGGGGCCGCTCGGCGAACTCCGCCAGGATGGCGCCGACCTGGTCGCCCATCGCCTGCCAGTCCTCCACCGCCGCGCGCACGTCGCACAGGACCCGTTCGATCTCGGCCCTGAGCCGGTCGAGCACCTCCGGCTCGCTCTCGCGGTCCACCTCCACGTGGATGAACGACTCGCGGATGGCGTCCTCGGCCTCGGCGTCGGGGGGCAGGACCTCGACCAGCTCGCCCGCCTGGTCGCGGCGGACGGCGATCACCGGGTGGATCGGCAGGTGGATGACGAGCCCGTGGCGGTTGACCTCCATGGTCACCGAGTCGACCAGGAACGGCATGTCGTCGGTGACGATCTCCACGATCGAGTGGACCGAGCGCCAGCCGTGCTCCTCGAACCTGGGGGAGTAGACCCGTACCTTGGCCACGCCCGGCTCGCGACGCTGCGCCGCGCGCCAGTGGGCCAGGACCGCCCCGTACAGGTCGTCCGGGTCGCGCTCCTGCAGGTCCTCCGGCGCGGTCCGCTGGTAGTACTGGCGGGCGAAGCTGGCGAGCTGTTCGCGCCGTTGCTCGGGGACCTTCTCGTTGATGGTCACGACGATACGGTCGAGGATCTCGGCCTTGGCCTGCTCCGGTTGCGTCGACATGACCGGCCTCCCTCGTAGCCCGGCGTTGGTCTCCACGATGGCAGATCGGCACGTGCGACGGTAGCGATAGCATTGCGGCCATGCCACCTCGAGCCAGGAGCGCCAGCGTGTCGCAGCCTGACCCCGACGCCGTCGGCGACGCCGTCGCCGGCCTCACCTTCGACGCCGCCGGGCTCCTGCCCGCGGTGGTCCAGGACGAAACCGACGGCACCGTGCTGATGGTCGCCTGGATGGACGCCGAAGCGGTGCGCCGCACCCTCACCAGCGGGCGGACCTGGTTCTGGAGCCGGTCCCGGCGGGTGCACTGGCGCAAGGGGGACACCTCGGGGCACACCCAGCACGTCCGCTCGGTCACCGCCGACTGCGACGGCGACACGCTGCTGGTCCGCGTCGAGCAGGTCGGCCCCGCCTGCCACACGGGCACCCGGACCTGCTTCGCGGCGCCGCTGCCGGCGGGGGTCGGCCCGTGACCGCCGTGCGCCCCTCGCTGGAGGAGTTCGCGCGGCTCGCCGGCGAGCACTCGGTGGTGCCCGTGTGGCGGGAGCTCCTCGGCGACCTGGAGACCCCCGTCGGGGCGTTCCGCAAGCTCGGCGGCGAGGAGGGCTCGGTGCTGCTGGAGAGCGTCGAGCACGGCGAGCGCTGGGGCCGCTACTCGTTCATCGGCACCGACCCCTTCGCCACCTTGACCATCCGCGGCGGCCGGGCCTCCTGGACCGGCCGCCCCCCGGCCGGGCTGGCGGACGGGCCGCCGCTGGAGGTGCTGCGCGAGGCGCTGCGGCGGCTGCGCTCGCCGGCCCTGCCCGGCCTGCCGCCGTTGTTCGCCGGGGCGGTCGGCTACCTCGGCTACGACCTGGTCCGGGAGCTGGAGCGCCTGCCCGACCAGACCGAGGACGACCTCCACCTGCCCGAGGGGATGCTGGTCTTCCCCCGCTCGGTGGTCGTCTTCGACCACCTCGGCCAGCGCCTGGTGCTGGTGGCCAACGTGGTCGTCACCCGGGCCACCGACCTGGAGGCCGCCTGGGCCGACGCCACCAGGAGGATCGACGCCCTGGCGGCGC
>DASYRU010000377.1:0-5882 GCA_036004165.1 Actinomycetota bacterium | reverse complement strand
GGCCGCGGCGGCCTAGCCTCGGCCAGTTGCCCGCTCGTCCGCGGCAGGCACCGCAGGCTGGAGGCGCAAGATGGCCCTGATGGACCCGGCAACCTGGACCGACCGGATCTACAGCGGAGGGTGGGTGACACCGGCCGGTGGCAGCTACCCGGTGGTCGAGCCGGCCACCGGCGAGGAGCTCGGCCGCCTCGGGCTGGCCGACGCCGAGGACGTCAAGCGGGCCACCGCCAGGGCGGCGAGCGCGCAGCCGGAATGGGCGCGGACCTCCTACGAGGAGCGCGCCAGGGTGCTGCGGCGGGCCGCCGACCTGTGGCAGGAGCACGCCGACGAGCTGCAGCGGTGGATCATCCGCGAGTCCGGCGGCATCCCCCCGAAGGCGCAGCTGGAGACGCACGTGGCCGCCAACGAGTGCTACGAGGCGGCCGCGCTGCCCTCCCGTCCCTACGGGCGGCTGCTGCCGTCGGCGCAGGAGCGGTTCAGCTTCGCCCGCCGGCTGCCCTCCGGCGTCGTCGGCGTGATCGCGCCGTTCAACTTCCCGGTGATCCTCTCGATCCGCTCGGTCGCGCCGGCGCTGGCCCTCGGCAACGCGGTGGTGCTCAAGCCGGACCCGCGCACCGCGGTCTGCGGCGGCGTGAGCCTGGCCGCCGTGTTCGAGGAGGCCGGCCTGCCCGATGGCGTGCTGCACGTGCTGCCCGGCGGCGCGGAGATCGGCCAGGCGCTGGTCACCGACCCGCACGTGCGCACGGTCGCCTTCACCGGCAACAGCGCCACCGGCCGGACGGTCGCCGAGCTCGGCGGTCGCCACCTCAAGCGGGTGCACCTGGAGCTGGGCGGCAACTCCGCCCTGGTGGTCCTCGACGACGCCGACCTGGACCGGGCGGCCAGCGCCGGCGCCTGGGCCTCGTTCCTGCACCAGGGGCAGATCTGCATGACCACCGGCCGCCATCTGGTGCACGAGCGCCTCCACGACCGGTACCTGGCGATGCTGGCGGAGAAGGCCGACCACCTGCCGGTCGGCAACCCGGCGACCGAGCAGGTCGCGCTCGGCCCGATCATCGACCAGCGCCAGCGCGACCGGGTCCACGAGCTGGTGACCGCCAGCGTCGACGCGGGCGCCCGGCTGGCCGCCGGCGGCAGCTACGAGGGCCTGTTCTACCGGCCGACCGTGCTCGGCGAGGTCACCACCGACATGCCGGCATACGCCAAGGAGGTCTTCGGGCCGGTCGCGCCGGTGCTGAGCTTCTCGACGCTCGACGAGGCGGCCAGGCTGGCGGCCGACAGCGAGTACGGCCTGTCGCTGGCGATCCTGACCCGCGACGTCATGAAGGCCCTCGACCTGGCCGCCAGGATCCCAAGCGGCGCGGTGCACATCAACGACCAGACCGTCCAGGACGAGGCGCACATCCCCTTCGGCGGCGTGGGCATCTCCGGGACGGGGGTGCGACTGGGCGGTTCCGAGGCCAACATCGACGCGTTCACCGAGACCCAGTGGGTGACGATCCGCGGCGAGATCGCCCCCTACCCGTTCTGACCGCTAGAGAGGCGGTCATGTGTCCGGCGTCGCATGCGGCGCCGAGCCATGCCTGCAGCGCTGGACCTTGCGCGCCGCCCCCGGCGGCAACGCAATCCCCTCAAGCCGGGACACTTGACCGGCTCTCTAGACCCGCTCCAGGCCGACGTAGTTCTCGGCCAGGCTCCGCGCGGCCGCCTCGGAGCCGGCCACGTACTCCAGCCGGGCGCGGCGCAGCCGCCGCTGGAAGCCGTCGTCGTCGGGGTAGCGGTGCAGCATCCCGGTCATCCAGGCGGAGAAGTCCTGGACCCGCCAGACGCGGCGCAGGCAGGCCGCCGAGTAGCCGCCGAGCAGGCCGTCCTCGCCGGTCCGGTACCAGGTGGCCAGCGCCTCGGCCAGCACCTGCACGTCGGCGATCGCCAGGTTCATGCCCTTGGCGCCGGTCGCCGGGACGATGTGGGCCGCGTCGCCGGCAAGGAACAGCCGGCCGAACTGCATCGGCTCGACCACGAAGCTGCGCATGGCGCTGACCCCCTTCTCGAGGATCGGCCCCTCGCCCAGCGTCCAGCCGTCCTCGGTCGCCAGCCGCGTCTGCAGCTCCTCCCAGATCCGCTCGTCCGGCCAGCGCTCGATCGGCTCGTCCGGGTCGACCTGCAGGTACAGGCGGGTCAGCTCGGGCGAGCGCATGCTGTGCAGCGCGAAGCCCCGCTGGTGGGAGGTGTAGACGATCTCCTCGGCGGACGGCGCCACCGCCGCAAGCACGCCGAGCCAGGCGAACGGGTACAGCCGCTCGTAGACGGTCAAGGTCCCGGCCGGGATGGCGTCGCGGCAGACCCCGTGGTAGCCGTCGCAGCCGGCGACCAGGTCGCAGGCCAGCTCGACGTCCTGGCCGCCGTGCCGGTAGCTGACCACCGGCCGGTCCGACTCCAAGCCCTGCAGGCGCACGCCCTCGACCTCGAACAGGACCGTCCCGCCGGCCTCCAGCCGCGCCCGGATCAGGTCCTTGACGATCTCCTGCTGCCCGTAGATGGTGATCGACCGCCCGGTGAGCTCGGTCAGCGGGATCCGGTGCCGGCGGCCGCCGAAGCGCAGCTCGATGCCGTGGTGCACCATCCCCTGCCGGCCCAGCCGTTCGCCGACCCCGGTCGCCTGCAGCAGCTCGACGGTGCCCTGCTCCAGCACCCCGGCGCGCACGCGCTGCTCGACGTAGTCGCGGCTGCGCAGCTCCAGCACGACCGAGTCGATGCCCCGCAGGTGCAGCAGGTGCGAGAGCACCAGCCCGGCCGGCCCGGCCCCGACGATCGCCACCTGGGTGCGCATCGCGATGCTCCTTGGTCGCTGGCTGGCTAGGATCGAGCCCGACTCCGAGGAGGATGCCATGTCTTCCACCCCGTCAGGGGGGCTGTTCGCCGGCGTGTTCGCCCGCGGCCCGGTCGCCGGCCAGGTCGACGACCGGGCGTTCCTGCAGGCGCTGCTGGACGCCGAGGCCGCACTTGCCAGGGCCTCGGCCACCGCCGGGCTGTTCCCCGCCGAGGCGGCCGAGGCGATCGCCGCCCGCTGCCACGCCGGCCTGTTCGACGCCGACGCGCTCGGGCGGCGGGCGGCCGCCGCAGGCAACCCGGTGGTGCCGCTGGTCAGGACGCTGGCCGCGCAGGTCGACGGCGACGCGGCCGAGCACGTCCACCAGGGGGCGACCAGCCAGGATATCCTCGACACGGCGGCGATGCTGGTGGCACGGCGGGCGCTGGCGCCGCTGCTGGACGACCTGGCGGCCGCCGCGGCCGCCTGCGCGCGCCTGGCCGACGAGCACCGCGGCACCGTGCTGGCCGGGCGGACGCTGCTGCAGCAGGCCACACCGACCAGCTTCGGGCTGAAGGCGGCCGGCTGGCTGGTGGGCCTCGACGAGGCGCGCCGGCGCCTGGACGAGGTCCGCGAGCAGGCCCTGGCGGTGCAGCTCGGCGGCGCGGCCGGGACGCTTGCGGCCTTCGGCGACGACGGCCTTGCCGTGCAGGCGAACCTCGCCACCGAGCTCGGGCTGGCCGTGCCGACCCTGCCGTGGCACACGGTGCGGCTGCGCCCGGCCACGCTGGCGGGGGCGCTCGGCGCGACCGCCGGGGTGCTGGCCAAGGTCGCCCGCGACGTGGTGTTGCTCACCCAGACCGAGGTGGCCGAGGTGGCCGAGGCCGGCGGCGGTGGGCGCGGCGGCTCCTCGACCATGCCCCACAAGCGGAACCCAGTCGCGGCGGTGGCCGTGACCGGCTGCGCGGCGCGCGTGCCTGGCCTGGTGGCGACCATGCTGGCCGCCATGCCACAGGAGCATGAGCGCGCGGCCGGCGCCTGGCACGCCGAATGGGAGACCCTCAGCGAGCTGCTGCGGCTGGTCGGCTCGGCGGCGTCGTGGCTGCGCGAGCTGCTGGAGGGCCTGCGGGTCGACCCGGCGCGGATGCGCGCCAACCTGGACGCCTCCGGCGGCCTGCCGATGGCGGAGGCGGTGACGGCCGCGCTGGCCGCCGGTCTTGGGCGGCGGCGCGCCCGCGAGCTGGTCGACCGGGCGGCGGCGCGGGCCGCCGCCGAGCGCCGGCCGCTGCGCGACGTGCTGCTGGAGACGCCGGAGGCCGCCGGCCTGGACGCCGCGTCGCTGGACCGGGCGCTGGACCCGCTCGCCTACCTCGGCGCCGCCGGCACCATGATCGACCGGGCCCTGGCGGCCCACCGGGCGGCCGCGGCCGCCCCCGCCACCAAGGAGCAGGGATGAGCCACGAGCAGGGCATGACCGTCCGCCGCCAGGTGCTCGGCGACGCCCACGTCGACCGCGCCACGGCCGCGGCCACGCCGTTCACCGCGCCCTTCCAGGAGCTGATCACCGGCTACGCCTGGGGGGAGGTGTGGAGCCGCCCCGGGCTGGACCGCCGCACCCGCAGCTGCGTGACCCTCGGGGTGCTGGTCGCCCTGCGCTGCGAGGAGGAACTGGCCTTGCACGTCCGCGCGGCCCTGCGCAACGGGCTCACCCCGGAGGAGATCCGCGAGGTGCTGCTGCACACCACCGTCTACGCGGGCGTGCCCGCCGCCAACACGGCGTTCGCGATCGCCCAGCGGGTGCTGCGCGAGGAGGGCGCGCTGGAGGGGTAGGCCGGCCGGGGTCACAGCAGGCCGAGGATGGCGGCGCCGTCCACCTGCAGGGCGGCGCCGCTGACGAAGCGGGCCTGGTCGGAGCAGAGGAAGCAGACCACCTTGCCGAAGTCGGCCGGGTCGCCGGCCCGGCCGTCGCCCAGCAGCCCCATCTGCCGCGCCCGCTCGGTGGCGTGGGTGCCTGGGCAGGCCAGGTTCAGGGTGATGCCGTCGCCGGCCAGGTCGGCCGCGGCCGTCTTGGCCCACGCCCACAGCCCGGTCCGGGCGGTGTTGGACAGCGCCAGGGTGGGGATCGGCTGCTTGACCGATATCGAGGCGATCAGGCAGATGCGGCCCCAGCCGGCGCCGCGCATGTGCGGCACCGCCGCCCGCACCAGCCGGATCGAGGTCAGCAGGTTGGCGTTGAGGGCGGCCAGCAGGCCGTCGTCGTCCACCTCCAGCGCCCGGCCGGGCGGCGGCCCCGCCGCGTTGGCGACCAGCACGTGCAGGCCGCCGAAGCGCTCGACGGCGGCCGCGACCAGCTTTGCCGGCGTGCTCGGGTCGGTCACGTCGGCCGGCACGGCCAGCGTCTCGCCCGGCAGCGCCGCGGCCGCCTCGGCCAGGGGGCCCTCCTCGCGGGCGCACAGCACCACCTTGGCGCCCTCCTGGCTGAGCGCCAGCGCGCTCGCCCGCCCCAGCCCCTTCGAGGAGGCGGTCACCAGCGCCACCCTGCCGTCCAACCCCAGCTCCACCGTCCGCGCCTCCCCTCCGCTGCGCCGCCGCGCTGGGTCAGCCGGCCAGCGTCCGGCCGGCCGACTGGAGATCTTCGCAGGCCTGCACGACCCGGGCCGCCATCGACCCCTCCGCCTTGGCCATGAAGCTGCGCGGGTCGTAGGTCTTCTTGTCGCCGACCCCGCCGTCGACCCGCAGCACCCCGTCGTAGTGCCGCAGCATGTGGTCGGCGATCGGCCGGGTGAAGGCGTACTGGGTGTCGGTGTCGATGTTCATCTTCACCACCCCATAGGAGATCGCCTCGCGGATCTCGGCCAGCAGCGACCCGGAGCCGCCGTGGAACACCAGGTCGAACGGCCGCTCCTTGCCGACGCTGGCGCCGACGGCGCGTTGGATCTCGGCCAGCAGCTCCGGGCGGAGCTTGACGTGGCCGGGCTGGTAGACGCCGTGGACGTTGCCGAAGGTGGCCGCCAGCAGGTAGCGGCCGCGCTCGCCGGTCCCCAGCATCTCGGCGGTGCGCAGCGCGTCCTCC
>DASYRU010000376.1:0-2403 GCA_036004165.1 Actinomycetota bacterium | reverse complement strand
GCAGCGGCCGCCCGAACAGCAGCAGGGCCTGGTCGACCAGGTGGCTGCCGAGGTCCAGCAGCAGGCCCCCGCCCGCCTCGGGAGGCTCGCGTTCGCGCCAGGCCCCCGGCCGCGCCGCCGGCCGCCAGCGCTCGAAGCGCGACTCGAACCGGTGGACCGGGCCGAGCGCGTCCTCGGCGAGCAGGCGCCGCAGCGTGCGCAGGTCCCCGTCCCAGCGGCGGTTGTGGAACACGGTCAGCGGCGTGCCGCGCCGCTGCGCCGCCTCGACCAGGCGGCGGCCGTCGGCCGCGGTCAGCGCCAGCGGCTTGTCGACCACCACCGCCAGTCCCGCCTCCACCGCGGCGAGGCCGAGCGGCAGATGGGTCGTGTTCGGGGTCGCCAGCACCACCAGGTCGTGCGCGCCGGCCGCCTCCCAGAGCTGGTCGGCGTGGCGGAGGACCGCCACGCCGGGATGCTCGCCTGCCGCCCTGGCCTGCCGTTCCGGGTTCCCGGTGACCACCGAGACCAGCCGCAGGCCCGGGGTGCAGGCGATCAGCGGGGCGTGGAAGACCGCGCCGGCCAGGCCGTACCCGACCAGCCCGACCCGGATCGTCGTCTCGTCCATGAAGGGAGCTTACGTGCGCCTTACCCGGCACGCGTACCATGGAGCCTGAAGGGGAGTAGTCCCGGGGCTGCGAACCCCGCGAGCAGGCCGTCAGGACGGCGGGCCCGATGCCCGCCCCGGTCGCTCACCCGCCTCGGCGGCGGACGAGACCTTCTCGGCCACCTTTGCTTCCGGAGACGGAAGAGGAGTCGCTGTCATGACCGCGAGTCTGCGCCTCGGCCGCATCGCTGGGATCCAGATCGGTGCGAGCTGGAGCGTGCTGTTCATCGCCCTGCTGATCGCCTGGTCGCTGGCAGGCAGGATCCTGCCCGTCCAGGCGCCCGGCCTCGAGCCGTCCGCCTACTGGCTGGGCGCCCTGGTCGCCACCGGCCTGTTCTTCGGCTCCCTGCTGGCCCACGAGCTCGGCCACGCCGTGGTGGCGCGACGGGCGGGCCTGCGCGTCCGCGGCATCACCCTGTGGCTGCTCGGCGGCGTCGCCCAGCTCGGCGACGAGCCGGAAAGCCCCCGCGACGACCTGCGGGTCGCGCTCGTCGGCCCGGCCATCAGCCTGGCCCTTGGCGCAGGGTTCGGGGTGGCGGCCGTCGCCCTCGGCGCGGTGGGCGCCCGGACGCTGGCCACCGCCGTGGCGGCCTGGCTGGCCGTCGGCAACACCGCCCTCGCCGTGTTCAACCTGATCCCGGCCGCGCCGCTGGACGGCGGGCGGGTGCTGCGCGCGCTGCTGTGGCGGCGGCACGGCAACCGCACCCGCGCCGCGGTGACCGCCACCGTCGCCGGGCAGGTCGCCGGCTTCGCGCTGATCGCCGTCGGCCTGCTCGGGTTCCTGTTCGGCTGGGGGTTCGGGGACCTGTGGATCGCGCTGGTGGGCTGGTTCCTGGTCGGCGCCGCCCGCCAGGAGCGCGACTACACCGTCGCCCGGCAGGGCCTGGAAGGGCTCCGCGTCGGCGACATCATGCGCCCGACCCCACCGCCGGCGCCTGCCTGGTTCACCGTCGACGCGTTCCTGCGCGAGGTGGTCGGACCGTCGCGGTCGGCCGGCGCGCCCAGCGCGCTGCCCCTGCGGAGCTTCGACGGCCAGCCGGCCGGCGTGGTGACCGTGGCCGCGCTCGAGTCGGTGCCGCCGGACCGGCGCCATGCGGTCCGCGCCGGCGACGTGGCCGTGCCCATGTGGGCGGTGCTGGTGAGCCGCCCCGACGAGCCGGTCACCGAGCTGCTGGACCGCCTCGCCGACGGCAGCAGGATCGCGGTGGTGGTCGCCGGCGGCGAGCCGGTCGGGGTCGTCAGCCGCGCCGAGCTGGCCCGCGCCGTCCGGCCGCGGGCCCGCCACGACGTGCTGAGCGTCACCCGGCGCCCGTGACGGCAGGCACTGCGCCGCCGGCGGCCGGCGAGGGATGCTGAGCAAGCTCAAGCATCACTCATTTCCTGGCCGAGGAGGCCAACGATGCCCCACATCGCCATCGCCGCGCAGCTGCTGCGGCACGCGCGCGCCGCCCGGGCGGACGAGGCGGACGAGCGGCTCGCCGACCACCCCGACCCCAGCCCGTCCAAGGACCAGTCGACCCGCCACGATCGTGCAGAGCGTGGGCGCAGCGGCCGCGCCGGCTGAGCAGGCCCCTACGCGCACCGCCCCGGTCGACCGGTTGCTGCGGCGGCCGCCCGCCGACCGGGGGACTACCGGGCGATCCGGAGATCGACGATGATGGGCGCATGGCCGCTGAGCTCGCGCGGACCGTGGCGAGGCTGCGGGGGTTCGCGCTCGCGCTGCCGGGGGCGTGGGAGGACTTCCCCTGGGAGGACGACCG
>DASYRU010000375.1:0-4842 GCA_036004165.1 Actinomycetota bacterium | reverse complement strand
AGCTCCGGCTTGGTCGCCTTCAGGTACAGGGCGGCGTCGGCGATGTAGATCGGCGAGTCGTAGGCGGTGACCTTCCCCTTGAAGGGCGAGTTGGCGTCGAACACCACGCCCCACGAGTCCGGCGCCGGCTTGACCACGTCGGTGCGCCACATGAGGAGATTCGCGCCGCGGCCGTGGGGGATGCCGTAGGCCTTGCCGTTGACCGAGTTCCACGGCTTCAGCTTGAGGCCGTCGAAGACGTCCTGGTAGTTGCTGACCAGGTCGAGGTTGACCGGGGCGACGTCGCCGCCGGCGATCAGCCGCAGCGACGCGTCGCCGGAGGCCGACACCCCGTCGTACTGGCCGGACTTCATCAGCTGGATCATCTCGTCGGAGGAGCCGGCGACCTTGACGTTGACCTGGCAGCCGGTCTCCTTCTCGAACGGCGTCACCCAGTCGACCTTGGGGTCGGTGGAGCCGTCCTCGACGTAGCCGGCCCAGGCGATCAGGTTGACGCTCCCCTCCCCCGCGCCGAGCGACTGCAGCATCGGCACGTTGGGTGGGGTGAACCCCTGCGCGCCGCCACCGGAGGAGCCGGACGGCTCGTCGGAGCCGCAGCCGGCCAGCACCAGCAGCAGGGCGGCGGCTAACGGGACCACGCGTGCGATCGTCCTTCGATGCATGATCATCCTCCTGACGAGGCCGGCACCGGGGCCGGCGAGAGACGGAAGTTGTGCTCGGGACGCCAGGTGAGCTGCACCGTGCTGCCGGTGAGCGCGGCGACCTCGGCAGAGGTGGACGCCAGGTTCTGCTGCAGCACCACCAGCTCCGGCCCGGCGTCCAGCCGGACGGTCAGGCGGGTGACCGGCCCGGCGTAGGCGACGGCGCGGACGGTGCCGGCGGCCCGGCAGTGGCCGGCCGGCACCTCGGCGGCGGCGTCGATCAGGTGGATCTTCTCGGGCCGGACCGTGAACATCGCGGCCTCGCCCACCAGCTGACGAGCCGCCTCGCCGTCCAGCAGGTTGGAGGTGCCGACGAAGCCGGCCACGAACGGGTTGGCGGGCCGCTCGTACACCTCGGCGGGCGCGCCGACCTGCTCGATGCGGCCGTCCCGCAGCACCGCGATGCGGTCGCTCAGGATCAGCGCCTCCTCCTGGTCGTGGGTCACGAACACGAAGGTGATCCCGACCTCGGCCTGGATCGCCTTCAGCTCGATCTGCATCTCCTGGCGGAGCTTGAGGTCCAGCGCGCCGAGCGGCTCGTCCAGCAGCAGCACCCGTGGGCGGTTGACCAGGGCGCGGGCGAGCGCGACGCGCTGGCGCTGGCCGCCGGAGAGCTGGGAGGGCCGGCGGACGCCGAAGTCCTCCAGCCGGACCTGCGCCAGCGCCGCCCGGACCCGCCGCTGCCGCTCGGCCCGCGGCACCTTGCGGACCCGCAGGCCGTAGCCGACGTTCTCGGCGACGCTCATGTGCGGGAACAGCGCGTAGTCCTGGAAGACGGTGTTGACGTCCCGGTCGAAGGGGGGCCTGGTGGTCACGTCCTCGCCGCCGAGCAGGATGGTGCCGTCGCTCGGCAGCTCGAACCCGGCGATCATGCGCAGCGTGGTGGTCTTGCCCGACCCGGACGGGCCGAGCAGGGTGAGCAGCTCGCCCTCGCGGATGTCGAGATCGATGGCGTCGACCGCGGTGACCGGGCCGTAGCGCTTG
Source organism: Actinomycetota bacterium (assembly GCA_036004165.1). Taxonomy (GTDB): domain Bacteria; phylum Actinomycetota; class CALGFH01; order CALGFH01; family CALGFH01; genus CALGFH01. Next base: position 3,157 of record DASYRU010000375.1, on the reverse strand, counting down.
GTGACCCCGCGAAGCCGGACGGCGGTCTGGTCGGGCGGATCGCTCATGAGCCAACCGTATCCGGCCGGGGCCGCTCACGCCTAGCTTGGCTTGCCGGCGTCGGGGTCGCCGCCCGGGCCCGGTGGGGGGCGCAGGGCGCGGCCGAGCGGGACACCGCCGACCAGCCCTGGCAGCGCCGCCGTCCAGGGTCGGGCAACGCGGACGACGAGCAGCGCCACGGCGGCGATCACCACCAGGAAGGCGGCGTCGTTGAGGCGCTCCATGACCGACCGCTGGCGCGCCTGGACCGGGAGGCGCAGCCCCACCACCACGCCGGCGGCCAGCCCGACCGCCAGGAGCGCGGCGGCCGGCCCACGCCAGGAGGGCGGCTCCAGCAGCAGGGCCAGGCTGGCCAGCAGCGCCGCCGCGACGGCCGCGCCGGCGAGCCGCGCCGGCCGCCGGCCGCCGGCCTCCGCCACCATCCCGTCCTCCTGGTCGCCGCCTGGTCGAGGAAGGCTAGAGCCTACCAAGGCCGGCGCGCCACGGCCGGGGAAGAGAGTTCGCGTTGCCTGACGTCCGACCTGATCGCCTTCAGGGATCCCGTGTCAGAAGGCAAGGTCGATCATGTCATCGGCGTCGACACCCGCCGCTGATGCCCCATGCCGCCGCGCTCTTGGACCGCAACGGCGGCCTGGTGGATCAGCTGGAGTCCCAAGCGACCAAGCCGGCTGCGAGGCGCTGTTGCGCTTCGTTGCGGAGCGGCACCTGATCGTCGCTGTTGGGCGCTGCAGGGTACCGGCTGTCAACTTCAACTGTCAGAGTTCGGTGCGCTGGCGACGATCCGCGCTGACCACGGCCATGACCAGCAGCGGCACGGTCACGGCGATCACAAGCCAATACCAGCTCGCCAGCGGGCTCAACCACGCGCGCCGCTCCAGCGCCCAGGCCAACCCGGGAGTCACCAGCACCAGCGCCGCGATGGCGGGTCGCGGGTCACGGGCAACCAGCGCCAGCCCCAGCGCCGCGGCCACCAGGAGCGCCTCGGGTGCCGATCGCGCCGCGGTCCAGCCCAGCTCCCCCAAACGTTCCAGCTGCGCGGGGCCGGTGCTGGCCAGCCCCATGCTGCCGGCGGCCCGGGCGACCACCACGACCAGGACCGGCACGGCTACCTGGGCGACCGGGACCAGCAGCCACCACCATGCGCGCGCCCGCAGCTGCCGGCGCAGGACCGCCAGCGACAAGAGGGTCAACAGCAGGACCGGCGCGACGTGTCGGGCCACGGTGGACCAGTCACCGTACCCAGGCGCCCCCCAGCCGAAGAGGCCCTGCGGCAGGCGCATCGGCAGCAGCGGCCGGGCCGCCGCCAGCGCGGCGACCGCGGCCAGCAGCAGGGCCACCCGCGGCCTGGCGCGCAGGATCGCCACCACTGTCGCGCCGAGCAGCACCGTCCACGCCAGATACCACCACGCCCGCCACAGCAGCACGCCAAGGTTGGCGAAACTCAGCAGCAGCACGCCCAGCTGCAATCCGTCGGCCCAGATCCTGCCTTGCCCGTCGGCGGCCGCCAGGCGGGCACGCGCACGCACGCCTTCAACCAGCAGCGACCATGCCTCCCTGGCCGACGGCATCCGCCGGTCGCTACCGGACTCCGCCAGGGTGGTGAGGATCTCCTCGGCGCGCGCGGCGCGTACCTGGGGCGGGTAGCCCAGCAGCAGGCGCCGGTAGCGGCGCTGTAGCCGAGGGTTCATGCCGGCTGGGGGCCGGCCGCCGGCAGTTCATGCCGGCCGGTGACGATCCGGGCTGCCTGCTCCATGCGTGCCGCCTCCTGCTGGAGTGCCTGGATGCCGCGGTCGGTCAGCTGGTAGTAGCGGCGCGTGCGGCCGGCGACCTGCTCGTGTCCCACGACCGTGACCAGTTGCTGGTCGGCAAGGCGGTCCAGGGCGCCGTAGAGGGTGCCCGCCGTCAACCGGACCCGCCCGTTGGACTGCTCGGCGGCCTTCTTGATGATCCCGTAGCCGTGGAGCCGGCCATCCAGCAGCGCCGCCAGCACGAAGTACGACGGTTCCGTGATCGATCGCTGACGCTTCATAGTACGACCGACTATATATCGATGCTCGTACTATGACAAGCCAAAGATCTCTCTACGCAACGGCCAGTTCCTGGGTCCTCTCGCCTGTTGGCGGGTGTCGCCAAGTGCCAGCCGCTCAGGACGGCAAGCGGTCCCGTCCGGCTCGTGCTTCTGGTCGTGGTGCGGGCCCAGGCCTCCTGCAGGCGGCGCTGACCCTGGATGTAGGGCTCCAGGTCGGATACCCGGACCAGCTCGACCGACTCGACAGGCGGGTCGCGGCCGTGGAGGGTCAGCGTGCGGTCATCCACCTCGGCCCGGGCGACCCAGCGGCGGCCCTCCCCCAGCCACTCGAAGTCGACCAGCCGGCCGTCCACCGGGATCGTGACCTGAGACCAGGTCGGGTCCGGCCGGCGGCGGGCGCCGACGATCCGCTCCCAGCGCTCGGCGGCGTCGGGGGCCTGGGACGCGGCAGCCAGCCACAGGTCCTCGGCCAGGTGGCGCCGGCTCTCCGACAACACGGTCGGCACCCGCTCGGCGTCGACGCGCTCGACCCTTACCTCGACCCGCAGCTGCGACCCCTGGTCGGTCAGCGGGTCGCCGTGGCCGAGGCTGAGCGCGGTGGTGACCGGCCGCTGCCCCATGGCCCAGCCGCCCTCCCACCCGCCGAGGTAGCGCGACCCAGGCCAGGCGGGCGGCAGGCCGTACAGGGGAAGGAGGCGGCCCGGAACCAGGCGGCCATGGCAATGGCGCTTGGCGGCCTGCGCCGCCGCGCTAGGATGCTCATAGGGCCCCGTCCAGGGAGCCGCCATGGCACCGCAACGGTTGCGCGTCGGGCGCATGCGCGGCCCGACCGTGCTTGGCGTGCTTGCGGCCGCCCTGCTCATCACCGCCCTGGTCGTCACCGGCCGCTGGCAGGACCCAGCGGGACGCCGGCTGGCGCCCTCTGCCGGCCCGACCGCTGCCGCCGATGCCCCATACCGCCTGGACGGCGGCTACCGCTGCCCGCTGGGCCGACCGGTGTTGGCCATGGCCGACGGCCGCAGCTACCCGCCTTGGCATCCCGCCCGCCCCCCACAGCACGCCCGCGCGGTCGCCTGCTACCAGACCCCC
>DASYRU010000374.1:0-3135 GCA_036004165.1 Actinomycetota bacterium | reverse complement strand
CGATACCCCGGCCCGGGTCGCCCGCATGTACGAGGAGATCACCTCCGGCGTCCGCACCGACCCCACGGAAGCCCTGCAGGTGGTGTTCGAGGAGGGCCACGACGAGATGGTCATGGTCCGTGACATCCCCATGTACTCCTTGTGTGAACACCATTTGATCCCATTTGTCGGGAAAGCGCATGTCGCGTATATCCCGAATACCAGGGGACAGCTCACCGGGCTGTCGAAGCTGGCCAGGCTGGTGGACGGGCTGGCCAGACGGCTGCAGTTGCAGGAGCGGCTCACCGCGCAGATCGCCGACGCCATCGTGGAGCGGCTGGACCCGAGAGGCGCCCTGGTGGTTCTCCAGGCCGAGCACCTGTGCATGAGCATGCGCGGGGTGCGCAAGCCGGGGGCGATCACGGTGACCTCGGCGGTGCGGGGGCAGTTCCGGGAGGTCTTGTCGACCCGCATGGAGGCGATGAACCTCCTCGGCGTCACCCGCCTGGGCTGACCGAGGACCGGGCCGGTGCCCTCTGGTGCCCCCCTTTAAGATGACCGGGTCACGCCCCCAGGAGGGCCGTTTGGTGTCGTCTGCGCCGGTCGCCCCGCACGACCTACGGGTCGGCGACCGGGTGCTGCCCACCTCGGGACGTTGCCTGGTCATGGGGATCGTCAACGTCACCCCGAACTCCTTCTGGGAGGGCGGCCGCCACCTCGACCACCTGGCCGCCGTCGCCCACGGGCTGGCACTGGCCGGCGAGGGAGCCGACCTGCTCGACGTCGGCGGCGAGTCGACCCACCCGGGCGCCGGCTACGTCGAGGAGGCAGTCGAGCTGGAGCGGGTCCTGTCGGTGGTGGAGGGGCTGGCCGGCGCCACCGACGTGCCCCTCTCGATCGACACCAGGAAGGCGGCCGTGGCCAGCGCCGCGCTGGCGGCCGGAGCCTCGATCGTCAACGACGTCAGCGCCGGCCGTGACGATCCCGACCTGCTCGCCGTCGCCGCCGAGGCCAAGGCGCCGGTGGTGCTCATGCACATGCAGGGCACGCCGGCCACCATGCAGGACGACCCGCGCTACGGCGACGTGGTCGCCGAGGTCGAGGCGTTCCTGGCCGAACGGTGCCAGGCGGCGGAGGCGGCAGGGGTCGCCCACCAGGCCCTGGTCATCGACCCGGGCATCGGCTTCGGCAAGCGCGACCGGCACAACTACGCCCTGCTCGCCGCGTTGCCGCGGCTCACCCGGCTCGGACACCCGGTGCTGGTCGGCACCAGCCGCAAGGGGTTCATCGGCCGGGCGCTCGACCTGCCGGTGCAGGAGCGGCTGGAGGGCACCGCCGCGACCGTGGTCTGGGCGGTGGAGCGCGGGGCCCGGATCGTCCGCGTCCACGACGTCCGCCAGATCGTCCGCACCGTCCGCATGACCGAGGCCCTGCTGGCGGGCGCCGACGAGGTGGCCAGGTGAACCGGCCCGACGAGAAGGCGGTGGCCCGCGCCAACGAGGAGTTCTACGAGGCCTTCGAGGCGCTGGACATGGACCGGATGGAGGCGTGCTGGCTGCACGACGACGAGGTCCGCTGCATCCACCCGGGCTGGGACGCGATGGTGGGGTGGCCCCAGGTCAGCCGATCGTGGATGGCGATCTTCGCCAACTCCGCCTACATCCAGTTCTTCCTGACCGACGTCCAGGTCCACGTGGCCGCCGACACCGCCTGGGTCACCTGCGCCGAGAACATCCTGACGGGCGGCACAGGCGGGTCGGAGGTGGAGGACGCCAAGGTGCTGGCCACCAACGTGTTCCGCCGGGCGGGCGGGCGCTGGCGCCTGGTCATGCACCACGGGTCGCCGGTGCTGCGGCCGTGACCGCCGACCGCATCCTGCTCACCGGCCTGCGGGTGCGCGGCCACCACGGGGTGCTGCCGCACGAGGCGCAGCTCGGCCAGGTGTTCGTGGTCGACCTGGAGCTGGCCGTCGACCTGGCGCCGGCCGGACGCTCCGACGACCTCAGGCGGACGGTCGACTACGGTAGCCTGGCCGGCCGGGTGGCGGAGGTGGTCGGCGGCCGGCCCCGCCGGCTGCTCGAGGCGGTGGCCGAGGACGTCGCCGACCTGGTGCTGGCCGACGAGCGGGTGCGCCAGGTCCGGGTCCGGATCACCAAGCCGCAGGCGCCGCTGCCGGTCGACGCCACGGTGGCCGTCGAGATCGTCAGGGACCGAGCCGGAGCAGGGGAGGGAAGGGCATGACCCGGGCGCACGTGGGTCTCGGCTCCAACCTTGGCGACCGCATGGCCACCCTCGACGCGGCCGTGCGGGCGCTGGACGCCGACCAGCTGACCCACGTCATGGCGGTCTCGCGGGTCTACGAGACCGAGCCGGTCGGGGGACCCGAACAGGATCCCTACCTCAACGCGGTGGCGGTGCTGGAGACGGACCGCAGCCCACACCAGCTGCTCGACCTCCTTCGGGTCACCGAGGCGAGCCTCGGTCGCGTGCGGGCCGAACGCTGGGGGCCGCGCACCGCCGACCTCGACCTGCTGCTCTACGACGGGCCACCGGTCCAGTCGCCGGACCTGACCGTCCCGCACCCGCGGGCCAGGGAGCGCGCCTTCGTCCTGGTGCCGCTCTGCGACGCCGATCCCTACGCCCGCTTCCCCGACGGCGAGCTCGCCTGCGACGTCCTGGCCCGGCTCGGCCCGGTCGCCGGCGTGGTGCCCGTCGGCGAGCTGGAGGCGTAGTGGTGACCAGGGGCAGGGTCCGCTTCGAGCTGCTGCTCGAGCAGGTGCTCGCCGCCCTGCCGGCACCGCCCGGCCGGCTGGTCGACGCCGGCGGCGGCACCGGCCAGCTGGCCGTCGCCCTGGCCAGGCGCGGCTACCAGGTCACGGTGGTCGACACCTCGGCGGCCATGCTGGCCACCTGCGTCCAGCGGGCGGCCGGTGAGGGCGCCGAGGTCGGCGCGCGCCTGGCCACGGTGCAGGGCGACGCCGTCGACCTGCCGGACCTGCTCGGCAAGGAAAGCCAGCAGGCCGCGGTCTGCCACGACCTGCTGACCCGGGTGGACGACCCGGCGGCGCTGCTCGGCGCCCTCGCCGGCGTGCTGGACGCCGGCGGTGTCCTGTCGCTCGGGTTCGCCAACCGCGACTGGCTGGCCCTGCGCGCCGG
>DASYRU010000373.1:0-2488 GCA_036004165.1 Actinomycetota bacterium | reverse complement strand
CCGCGCCGCAGGCCTGAACCACCACTGCGACCACAGGCGACGACAGAAGGGAGCCAGATGGCGTCCGGGACGGTCACGGGGGGACGGGCGCGGCTGCCGGCCGCCGCCCTTCGCAGGGACGCCTGGTGGCTGCAGCCGCTGATCACGGTGGCGGTGCTGGCCGTCTTCGTGGTGTACAGCACCTGGGTGGCGTTCACCGCCAGGGACTACTGGGCCGACCCCTACCTGTCGCCCTTCTACTCGCCGTGCCTGGCCGCCAACTGCCAGGAGCCGACCTGGCAGCTGATCGGCGACTGGTGGAAGCTCTCGCCGGCGCTGCTGGTGCTGCCGATCCCGCTCGGCTTCCGGCTCACCTGCTACTACTACCGCAAGGCGTACTACCGCTCGTTCTGGTGGGCGCCGCCGGCCTGCGCGATCCCCGACCGGCGTGCCCGCTACAGCGGCGAGACCCGCTTCCCCCTGATCCTGCAGAACATCCACCGCTACTTCTTCTACCTGGCCCTGCCCTTCCCGCTGATCCTCACCTGGGACGCGCTGCGCGCGTTCAACTTCCCCGACGGCTTCGGCGTCGGCCTCGGCACCCTGCTGCTGCTGGTCAACGCCGCCTTCCTGTGGCTGTACACGCTCTCCTGCCACTCCTGCAGGCACCTCTGCGGCGGGCACGTCAACGTCTTCTCCAAGGCGCCGGTGCGCTTCTGGCTGTGGCGCAAGGTCACCGCCCTCAACGCCCGCCACGCGCTGCTGGCCTGGATCAGCCTGGTCACCGTCGCCCTTGCCGACCTGTACGTGCGGCTGGTCGCCAGCGGCGCCATCAGCGACCCGAGGTTGTTCTGACATGACCGAGCACGAGATCCACGAGTTCGACGTCCTCGTCATCGGCGCGGGCGGCGCCGGCCTGCGGGCCGCGATCGAGGCGTCCGACCAGGGCGCCCGCACCGCGCTCGTCTGCAAGTCGCTGCTCGGCAAGGCGCACACGGTGATGGCCGAGGGCGGCATCGCCGCCGCCATGGGCAACGTCTACCCGGAGGACAACTGGCGGGTCCACTTCCGCGACACCATGCGCGGCGGCAAGATGCTGAGCTCCTGGCGGATGGCGCAGCTGCACGCCCAGGAGGCCCCCGACCGGGTGCTCGAGCTGGAGGAGTGGGGCGCGCTGTTCGACCGCACCGCCGACGGCCGCATCCTGCAGCGGGACTTCGGCGGCCACCGCTTCGCCCGCCTCGCCCACGTCGGCGACCGCACCGGCCTGGAGATGATCCGGACCCTGCAGCACCGGGCGGTCAGCCTCGGCATCGAGGTGTTCATGGAGTGCACGGTCACGCGCCTGCTCACCGACGGCGGACGCATCGCCGGCGCGGTCGCCTACTGGCGCGAGTCCGGGCGGCTGCTGGTGTTCCGCGCCAAGGCGGTGGTGCTGGCCACCGGCGGGATCGGCAAGGCCTGGCACATCACCTCCAACTCCTGGGAGTACACCGGCGACGGCCAGGCGCTCGCCCTGCTGGCCGGCGCCGACCTGATGGACATGGAGTTCGTCCAGTTCCACCCCACCGGCATGGTCTGGCCGCCGTCGGTCCGCGGGATCCTGGTGACCGAGGGGGTGCGGGGCGACGGCGGGGTGCTGCGCAACGCCGCGGGCAAGCGGTTCATGTTCGACTACATCCCGGAGATGTTCCGGTCGGAGACCGCCGAGACCGAGGAGGAGGCCGACCGCTGGTACGACGACAAGAGCGTCAGGCGCACCCCTGACCTGCTGCCCCGCGACGAGGTCGCCAGGGCCATCAACACCGAGGTCAAGGAGGGGCGGGGCAGCCCCCACGGCGGCGTCTTCCTGGACATCGCCTCCCGCCGCGACGCCGACTACATCAAGCGCCGGCTGCCGTCGATGTACCACCAGTTCAAGGAGCTGGCCGACGTCGACATCACCAGCGAGCCGATGGAGGTCGGCCCGACCTGCCACTACGTGATGGGCGGGATCCGGGTCGACCCCGACACCCAGGCGGCCACCGTGCCCGGCCTGTTCGCCGCCGGCGAGGCCGCCGGGGGCATGCACGGGGCCAACCGGCTCGGCGGCAACTCCCTGTCCGACCTGCTGGTGTTCGGCCTGCGGGCCGGCCGCTACGCCGCCGAGCACGCGGCCACGGTGACCGGCCGGCCGACGGTCGACCCCGACCAGGTGGCGGCGGCCGAAGGTGAGGCCCTGGCCCCGTTCGAGCGGGCCGGCGGCGTCAACCCCTACACCGTCCAGCAGGAGCTCCAGGACACCATGCAGGACCTGGTCGGGATCATCCGCACCGAGGACGAGCTGAAGCGTGCCCTGGAGCGGATCGCGGTCCTCAAGGAGCGGGCCGGCGAGGTCGGGGTGGAGGGGCACCGCCAGTACAACCCGGGCTGGCACCTGGCCCTCGACCTGCGCTCGCTGCTGACCGTGGCCGAGTGCGTGACCCTGGCCGCGCTGGAGCGCCGCGAGAGCCGCGGCGGCCACACCCGC
>DASYRU010000372.1:0-15944 GCA_036004165.1 Actinomycetota bacterium | reverse complement strand
GCCGCCCTCCTGGACCGGGACACGGCCGGCGCCTGGCGCCGGCTGCTGCGCGGGGCCGCTGGGGCCGCGCTCGTGGTCGGGTCGGTGGCCGCCACCTCCGGCTGGTTCTGGTTGCGCAACGTGCGGCTGTACGGGGACGTGACCGGCTCGGCGGCGCTGTTCGAGCACTTCAGGCGCAAGCCGGTCGGCGGCGTCCTCGACGTGCTGCTGTCGCCCGACTACTGGACCCTCCAGGCCCAGCGGGTGCTCGACTTCAGCTTCTACCGCTTCAGCCCCGACTCGATCGGCGACAGTCGCACCGTGTGGGCCAGGCTCCTGCTGGTCGTCGTGCCCGCCGGGCTCGCGGTCGTCCTGGCCAGGCGGCTGCGCCACCACCTCCTGCCCAGCCTGCGCCGGCCGGGCTGGCGGTTGGTCGCCTGGGTGCTGGCCGGGGCCCTGGTCGCCGGGCTCGAGCTGAGCGCGGCCGAATTCGTGGCCGGCGGCGGCAACGTCCACGGCCGCTACATGTTCCCGGCCCTCGGCGTGCTGGCCATCCTTTCCGCGGTGTGCCTTGGCGCCCTGCCCGGCGGCAGACACGGCGTCTGGCTGGTCGGCATGCTCGTCGCCCTGCTCTGCGTCAACCTCCTGGCGCTCGACCAGTATCTGCGCTGGGAGGGCATGCCGGCCCAGCGCCCAACCGTGCTGGTCGCCGCTCTGGCCAACCAGGGCCTGCCCGCCCTGCCCATCCTTGCCGTGCTCGGGGTCGTCCTGGCCGCTCTGCTGTCGGTGCAGGCGTTGGTGCTCTGGCGCCTGGCCCCGCCGCGTACCGGCTTCCTGCTCGTGCCAGGCCTGGCCGGGCGCCGCGCCGCGACCACGGCAGCCGCCCAGGTCGCCGCCCCCGCGAGCGCGGCCACCCCGACACCCGGCTGACCCGGCGGCGTCAGTCCATGCGCTGCTCGGCGCCGTCCTGGCCCCAGCGGGTGTGGTAGACGCCGTCGCGGTCGGTGCGCCGGTAGGTGTGGGCGCCGAAGAAGTCGCGCAGGCCCTGGATCAGGTTGGCCGGGCCGTTCTCGCGCCGGTAGCCGTCGTAGTAGGCCAGGGCGGAGGAGAACGCCGGCACGGGCACGCCCAGCTCGACGGCGGTCGCCACCACCCGCCGCCAGGCCGCGTCGGCCTCGGCCACAGCGTCACGGAAGTAGTCGGCCAGGAGCAGGTTCACCAGGCCGGGGTCGTCGGCGTAGGCCTGGCGGATGCGGTCGAGGAAGCGGGCCCTGATGATGCAGCCGCCACGCCAGATGGTTGCCATGGCGCCCAGGTCGACGTCCCAGTCGTAGGTGTCGGCGGCCGCCTTGATCTGGTCGAAGCCCTGGGCGTAGGCGACCACCTTGGAGGCGTACAGGGCCTGGCGCACGTCATCGACGAGCTGGTCGGCCGAGCCTGCGAACTTGCCGTGGGGCCCGGCCAGGACCCGGCTGGCGGCCACCCGCTGCTGCTTGAGCGAGGACAGCACGCGGGCGAACACCGCCTCGGTGATGGCGGTGATCGGCACGCCCAGCTCGAGCGCGTGCTGGGCCGTCCAGCGTCCCGTGCCCTTCTGCTCGGCCTGGTCCAGGATCAGGTCGACCAGCGGCCGGCCGGTCCCGGCGTCGGTCTGGCGCAGCACCTTGGCCGTGATCTCGATCAGGAACGAGTCCAGGTCGCCGGAGTTCCAGCGGTCGAAGATGTCGCCCAGCTCCGGGGCCGACAGGCCGAGGCTCTGGCGCAGCAGGTCGTAGGCCTCCGCGATGAGCTGCATGTCGGCGTACTCGATGCCGTTGTGGACCATCTTCACGTAGTGGCCGGCCCCGTCCGGCCCGATCAGCCGGCAGCAGGGAACCCCGTCGACCTTGGCCGCGATCGTGGTCAGCACGTGCTCGACGGCGCCGTACCCCTCGGGGGTGCCGCCGGGCATGATGCTGGGGCCGTGCAGCGCGCCCTCCTCGCCGCCGGAGACGCCGGCGCCGAGGAACTGCAGGCCCCGCTCGGCCAGCGCCACGCCGCGCCGCCTGGTGTCCTCGAAGAACGAGTTGCCGCCGTCGATCAGCAGGTCGCCGGGCTCCAGGCGGGGGGCGAGCTGCTCGATGACGGCGTCGACCGCCGGGCCGGCCTTGACCATGATCAGGATCCGGCGGGGGCGGGCCAGGGCGCCCACCAGCTCCTCGACCGAGAACGCCCCCAGCAGCTCGCCCTCGTCGCCGTGGCGCTCCAGCAACTGCCGGGTGCGGGCGGCGGTGCGGTTGTGCACCGCGACCGCGAAGCCGCGCCTGGCCGCGTTGCGCGCCAGGTTCTGGCCCATGGTGGCCAGGCCGGTGACGCCGAGCTCGCCGTTGCCCGCCATGCCGCCTCCGCGGTCGGAGCTTGCCTGGGCAGGGACGCTACAGGATGCTGGTCGGGCATGCAGACCTCACCGCAGCCGCAGCCCCCAGGCGACGGCGCCCCGCCCGTGGAGCAGGTCCGGCCAGGACTGTGGAGCATCCCGGTGCCGATCCCGGGCAGCCCACTGCCCCACGTGTTCGCCTACGCCTTCCAGGTGCCGGACGGGGTGGTGCTGGTCGACCCCGGCTGGAACGCCCCTGAGGCGCTGGCGGCGCTGGGCGACGGCCTCGGCGCGCTCGGCGCCAGGCTGGAGGACGTCCGCGGCGTGCTCGTCACCCACATCCACCCCGACCACTACGGCCTCGCCGGCCGGGTGCGGGAGCTGTCAGGGGCGTGGGTCGCCGTCCATCCCGCCGACGCCGCGCTCATCCCCGGCCGCTACCAGGACGTCGACGACCTGCTGCAACGGATCGCCGGCTGGCTGGCGAGGACCGGGGCGCCAGCCGCCGACCAGGCGGAGCTGCGCGACGCGAGCATGCAGCTGCGCCGCTTCGTGGTCGCCGCCCGCCCCGACCTGGCGCTGGTCGACGGCGACCGGCCGGACCTGCCCGGCTGGGATCTCGTCGCCGTGCACACCCCCGGCCACACCCCGGGGCACCTGTGCTTCGTCGAGCGGCGCGCCGGGGTGGTGCTCACCGGCGACCACGTGCTGCCGACCATCAGCCCCAACATCGCCAGGCATCCGCAGGCGAACCCCGACCCGCTCGGCGACTACCTGGCATCCCTGGAGCGGCTGCGCCCCTATGGGGAGATGCTGGCCCTCCCGGGCCACCAGTGGCGCTTCAACGGGCTGGCCGGACGGATCGACGAGCTCCTCGCCCACCACCGGGAGCGCCTGGACGAGGTGCAGCGGGTGGTCGCGGAGGGCGCCGAGACCATCTGGGAGATCGCCACCAGGCTGAGCTGGAGCCGGCCGTGGGAGGAGATCGGCGCCTTCATGCGCCGGGCCGCTCTCGGGGAGACGGCCGCGCACCTCACCCACCTGGAGCTGCGCGGCCGGCTGGACCGCAGCGACGGCACGCCGCTGCGCTGGCGGGCCCGCCAGCGCGGCTGAGGGTCGGGCGCGACGCTCACCCCACCGGTTCCGCAGCCGGGATGGTGCGGCTCGGGATCCGGCGGGTGAGCACGGCGGCGATCAGGGCCACCGCGGCGGTCAGGGCGAAGGCGCCGGCGATGCCCGCCCGCGCGTGCCAGCCGGCGGTCGCGCCGAGCGCCACCAGGACCCCGCCGAGACCGGCCCCGAGGGCGACCCCGAGGGTGTCGGCGAGCTGCAGCGCCGCGCTGGCCGCACCCTCCTGGCCGCTGGGCGCCTCGCCGAGCACGATCAGCGACACCGGCGAGTAGGCCAGGCCGATGCCGAAGCCGCCAACGGCCCAGCCGGCCACCCCGACCGCCACCGGCACGCCTGGAAGCAGCGCGGCCGCCTCGACGGCGATGCCGAGGGCCACGATCAGGAAGCCGGCCCGGATCAGCCGCCGGCCCGGCCATTTGGACGCCTTGCGCTCCTGCACCCAGGCCGCCGCCGTCCAGGACAGGGTGGCGGCGGTCACCGCGACACTGGCCACCGTGGTGCTCTGGCCACGCACCGAGGTGATCGCCAGCGGCACGTAGACGTCGGCGCCGAAGAACGCGAAGGTCAGCAGCCCTCTGGAGAGCACCGTGACCGGCAGGCCCGGCCGGGCGTTGAGCGTCCCCGCCGGGAGCAGGCGGCGCAGGGGGACCAGGCCGACCAGCAGGCCGGTGGCGACCAGGGCCGCCCCGACCAGGGGCGAGCGGCTGGTCAGCCCGGCCAGCAGCAGCCCGGCGCCGGCGGCCACCCCGACCGCCTTGCGCAGGCGGCCGGCCGAGGCGGCCGGCTGCGACGGCGGGCCGATGCGCCGCAGCGACGGCAGGGCGAGGGCGGCGGAGACCAGCACCAGCGGCAGCAGCCCAAGGAACACCCAGCGCCAGCCGAAGCGTTCCGCGACCAGCGCCGACACCCCCGGCCCGACCAGGCCGGGGATCACCCATGCGGTCGACAGCACGGCGAACACCCGGGGCCGCAGCGCCTCCGGGTAGCGGCGTCCGATGGCGGCGTAGGCGACCGCGGGGACCGCCCCCGCCCCCAACCCCTGCAGTGCGCGGGCCAGCACCAGCACGAGCATGGTCGGGGCCAGACCGCCGGCGACCAGGCCCGCGGCGAACAGCGCGATGCCGGCCACGAACGGCGGGGCCGGGCCGCGCTGGTCGGCCTGACCGCCGCCGACCACGATGCCGACCAGCACGCCGAGCTGGAAGGCACTGGTCACCCATCCGTACAGGCTGAGGCCGCCGAGGTCGTCCTTGACGGCCGGCAGGATGGTGATCACCGCCAGCGCCTCGAAGGCGACCAGGGTGACGGTGAGCACCAGGCCAAGGGTGAGCCCGCGCCGGGTCGGCGCCATCAGGCCGGCGCTCGGCCATGAGAGATGCACCAGGCCATGGTGCCGGCCCACCGGCTTGACAGCCAGCAGGAGGGTTTGGAAGGGTACCCGCGTCGTCGGCTCTCCCCCAATCCCCCCACTGGGCCAACGGCACGGAAACCGCGTGAGCCGGTCCGCTCGGCGATCGCGTGCTGCGTGACGGTCTGGCCCCTCCTCCGTAGAGGCTGCAGCGTGCGCAACCATCGGTCACGGAGAGGCGGCGCCCACGCGCGGCCGGGTTCCAGGCCGCCATGGGTCGCCAACCTCCGGATGCTGGTCCTGATCGTCTTCCCGCTGGTGCTGGCGTGGATGCTGGTCCCCGCCGGCGCCAAGCCGGGAACCGGCCGACCGCTCGGCCGGGACCTGGCCGCGGCCGCCCCCAAGTCCAACACCGTGCGCCTGGCGGGGCTGGTGAACGCCGAGCGGGCGCGCCGGCACCTGCCAGCGCTGAAGGTCCTGCCTCGCCTGACGGAGGTGGCCGGCGCCCAGTCGGCGCGGATGGCGCGGGAGCACCGCCCGTCGGCCAGCGTCGGCCTGGCCAGAGCCATCCAGCCGGCCAGCGCCTGGGCGGAGAACGTCGACTGCGCCGACGACGTCGAGCAGGCGCACCGGGCGCTGATGCGCTCTCCGACCCGGCGGGCCAACATCCTCAGCAGGTCGTTCAACGCGCTCGGGGTCGGCGCGGCACCGGGCGGTTGCCTCTGGGTCACCGAGCTGTTCGCGCGCATGCCCGGCGGGACGGCCACCCCGACGACCCGGACCGGGCGATCGGACGGCACCGCCCCGACCACCACGGCGCCGACCACCAGCACCAAGGCCAGCCCCAAGACCACTGCGGCGCCGTCGACCGCCCCCGCCGCCGGCGCCGGGACCACCGTCGAGAAGCTCGCCAGCGACCTGTTCGCGCGGCTCAACGCCGAGCGCCGGGCCAGGGGGCTGGCCTCGCTGGACTGGGACGACGACCTGGCCAGGATGGCCGGCGACTGGTCGGCGCAGATGGCCCGGACCGGCAACTTCAGCCACCGTGACCTCGGGGCCGCCAGCGGCCTGCCAGGCATCGCCAAGTTCTCCGCGCTGGGAGAGAACATCGCCTGGGTGGAGGGTTACGCGAACATGGGCAACCAGCTCCACCTCGGCTGGATGCGCTCCGATGGGCACCGCGAGAACATGCTCCAGCCCGGCTTCGACTCGGTCGGGATCGGCGTGGTCTGCGACGGCGGCCGGGCCTGGGCGACCCAGAACTTCGGCCGGCTCGACGCCTCGAACGCGCCGCCGGTCAGCTCGGCGACGCCGCCGGAGAACCCGATCGTGGCCACCCGGCTCGACGGCGTCCGCTGCTGACGGGTTGCCGGCTCCCCATTCCACCCGAGGTGCCGCTCGTGGTCAGATGGCGTGGTGGTTGCGGAGGCGCCGCAACCCCGTGGCCGACGCTCGGCGTCCGGCCGCGCGACGACCGAAGACCGACGAGGCGGTGCGGACCATGCTCAGGGCGTGGGTGCTGATCCAGACGGAGGTGGGCAGGGCCGGAGAGGTGGCGGCCGCGGTCGCCGCGATCGACGGGGTCGAGACGGCCGAGGTCACCGCCGGGCCGTTCGACGTCATCGCCAAGGTGCAGGCGCGCAGCCTGGACGCGCTCGGCCGCCTGATCGTGAGCCGGGTCCAGGCGGTACCAGGCACCATGCGGACCCTCACCTGTCCCCGCCCCGGCAAATAGCGCTGACAGGTTCGTACCGGCCGGGAGGGTTGCGATCGGCCAACCGGGGTACATTCAGGTGGGCGAGGCGGGACGAGGGGTGGGGGGCACCGGTTGACGCCGGCGATGGGGGTCGTCGTGGAAGTCCCGGTCAGTCCCCCCGCTCGACCTCCCGCCTCGCTCGTCCCGCGGGGGCGGCGGGACTACGGCGTGATCACCCTGCCGAGGTCGGGTGGCGCGCCCAGGTGCTGTTGGGCCTCCTCCAGCGCCCGGGCCGCCGCCAGCGCCTCCGCCGGCAGCGGGCTCGCCTTGCGCCGGCCGAGGTCGACATGGAGCGCCAGCTCCTCGTGGGTGGCGGCCAGCCCACCCCGGTCGAGGTTCTCCATCAGCAGCAGGTAGTGCAGTTTCTTGGAGGAGTGGCCGACCAGCCGGGCCAGGACCCGGTAGCGCTCGCCCTCGGCCAGCTCCGCGTGGTAGCAGGTGTGCTCCTCGACCACCATCAGCGTGGCGCCGGCGCGGACGTTGTAGTCGTCGGGCCCAAGGCCGAGGTGGGCGAACAGCCCGTCGGTGGCGGCGTCGAACGCGGCCCGGTAGTGCACCACGTTCATGTGACCGTTGTAGTCGATCGACTCGGAGCCGACCCGCCCCCGCCCGACCTCGAGCAGCCCGTCCATGGACGCAGCGTAGAACGCTCGCCGCCGGTTGACATGTAAGCTATACCTTACGTATTGTCCTGCCGTGAAGACCGTGCAGCGAGCCACCGAGGACGTGTTCACCGCGATCGCCCACCCGCTGCGGCGCGAGCTGTTGAACCTGCTCGCCGGCGGCGAGCACACCGCCGGGCAGCTCGCGGCGCCGTTCGCGGTGACCCGACCGGCCGTCTCCCAGCACCTGCGGGTCCTGCTCGACGCCGGGCTGGTCCGCGAGCGCCGGGACGGCCGCGAACGGCGCTACCGGCTCGATCCCGACCGGCTCACCGTGGTGCGGGACTGGCTGGCCAGCCACGAGCGGCTCTGGCGCCTGCGCCTCCATGCCCTCGGCGACTACCTGGACGGACAGGAGCAGCCGTGACCACCGACGTGCGCAGCAACGCGCCCGGCGACCACGACGCGATCGACCTGGAGGCCTTCTACCCGCACCCGGTCGAGCTCGTCTGGCGGGCGCTGACCGAACCGGCCGCGCTGGCCACCTGGCTGATGACCAACGACTTCCAGGCCAAGGTCGGCCACCGGTTCACCTTCCGCACCGACCCGGCCCCCGGTTTCGACGGGATCGTCCGCTGCCGGGTGCTCGACTGCGAGCCGCCCCGCAGGCTCGCCTACACCTGGCGCGGCATGCCTGAGCTGCCGGAGACGATCGTGAGCTGGTCGCTGGAGCCGGTGCCGGGCGGCACCCGGCTGCGACTGGTCCACTCCGGCTTCGCCACCGACCCGGCTCTCGCCCCCCTGCGCGACCTCCTCGGCGGCGGCTGGCGCTCGAAGCTGCTCGCCATCACGCTACCCGACCTCCTCGGCCGGCTCGCGGCCGGGAGCCGATCACAAGGAGCACCATGACCCTCAAGCGGCTGCAGGTCATCTCCGTCCCGGTCGGCGACCAGGACCGGGCCAAGGCGTTCTATGTCGACACCCTCGGCTTCGAGCTGCTCTCCGACACCCCGATGGGTCCAGAGCAGCGCTGGGTCCAGGTCGGTCCCAAGGACGGCGAGACCAGCATCACCCTGGTCACCTGGTTTGCGAGCATGCCCCCCGGCTCGCTCAAGGGCATCGTGCTGGAATGCGACGACGTCCAGGCCAGCCGCGACGAGCTGGCCGCCCGCGGCGTCACCTTCCTGCAGGACATCGAGGAGCAGCCCTGGGGGACCTTCACCACCTTCGACGATCCCGACGGCAACGGCTGGGTGCTCAGCCAGGCCCCTCAGCGTCGATGAGCCGCTCGGCCGGCTCCGGCACGCCGTCGGGGCCGGCGCAGGAGCGGTTGCGTCCGCCGGCCTTGGCGGAGTACAGGGCCCGGTCGGCGCGCGCGACGAGCCCGGCCGCGGTCTCGCGGCCGTCCCAGGCCGCCACGCCGATGGAGCAGGTGCCCTCTGGCTGCGCGATCCGGAGCCGTTCGGCGATCACCATGGCGTCGTCCAGCTTGCAGTAGGGCAGCAGCACACCGAACTCCTCCCCGCCGTAGCGGGCCAGCAGGTCGGTCTTGCGCAGGTTCGCCGACCAGGCCGCCCCCGCGGCCTTGAGCAGCCGGTCCCCGGCCTGGTGGCCGTGCTGGTCGTTGAAGGCCTTGAAGCGGTCAAGGTCGATCAGGGCCACGCAGAGCGGCTCGCCGGAGCGGCCGGCGCGGGTCAGCTCTCGTGCCAGCTCCTGGTCCCACACCCGGCGGTTGGCGACGCCGGTGAGCGGGTCGGTGCTGGCCATGCGCCCGACCCGCTGGTAGAGCGTGCTGACCTGGGCGAGCAGCCACAGCAGCGCGCCGAGCAAGAGGCTGACCGAGATCCCTGTGGCCAGGACGAGCGACGCCGGGATGGTGCGTTCCGTCAGGGTTGGGTTGCCCGGCAGGGGCATGTACCGCAGCCTCCAGGTGCGCGCGCCGAAGGTGAAGGAGGCGGTGCGAACCAGGGGGCCGGTGGCGCGGAAGCCCGGCGGGGAGGTGGCGATCGGGTCGCCGCCCTCGGCCGTCTGGTCGTAGAGCTCCACGCCGGTGGACGGCGAGGCGTTCCCCGACGCCGCCTGCAGGAAGTCGGCCGCGCGGAACTGTCCGCAAGCCCAGCCCAGGAACGCCGCGCGTCGTTGCGCGACGGTGGCGGCCGGCGCCCCGTCGCGGTAGACGGGCACGAACAGCTCGAACGCGACCGGACGATCCGCTCGCGGCAACCCCAGGTCGATCGAGAGGGTGGTCTGTCCGCTCATGGTGGTCTGCCCGGTGTCTCGGGCCCGCTCCAGGGCTGCGACGATGCTGGGCGTCGCGCGGGCGTCGAGGCCTAAGGTGGGCCCGAACTGGCTGGCAATCTCGCTGTACAGGGTCACGTAGTACACCGGCCGCCTGCCTGGCGGGCTGATGGTGAAGTTGGGCGCCCCGTCCCTGCGGGCGCCGGCGACGAAGGCTTCCGCCTGCTCGCCCTTGACGAACGACCGCCAGCTGATGCGCTGCAGGCCCGGGTAGCGATGCTGGAGGTCGAGCGTTCTGGCGAAGACTTCGAAGTTGCTGCGGCTGACGAACGTCGAGGCGAGCCAGAGGGAGCGTTCGGCCTGCAGGGCGTCCTCGTAGTGGCGCAGCGCGTTGCCGATCGTGGTGGTCCGCGACGCCGCGGTGCGGTCCAGCCGCTCGTCGCGTTGCTGGGTCACCGTGGCCTCCCACCTGCGGGCGATCCAGAGCGATGCGGCCACCCCCAGGAGAACGACCAGCACCGCCGTCGCCCGCAGCACGGCGACCCACCGCCGCGCCAGGCCACGCCGGACGGACCGGCGAAGGGACAGCGCCGCGGTCATACCTACCGTATCGGCCGCCTCCGCTCCCTTCTCAAGCGCACGCCGCCACCCTCGCGTGCCGCCCGCAACCCCGGTAGCGTTTGGGCGCCGGCCCTGCCGGTGGTGGAGCTGGCCGGAAACGGCGGGTCGAGGAGCAGCTGGTGACCGAGGGCGCGCAAGGCGGCGGTTCGGGTGGCATCGCCTGGACGGTGGAGCGGGCCAACGCCGCCCTGCCGCGGGTGCGAGCGGCCCTCGAGCGGATCCGCGAGCTGGTGGTGGAGGTGCGGCGGCAGCGGGAGGAGACGGCCGGTCGGGTCGGCGGCAACGGCCACACCCCGGCGACCGGGGGGATGCCGGAGCTGCGCGAGACGATCGAGGAGCTGACCAGGGACGGCATCGTCCTGCGCGACGTGGACAGCGGGCTGATCGACTTCCCCGCCCGGCTGGCCGACGGCCGCGAGTACCTGCTCTGCTGGCGGCTCGGCGAATCGGCAGTTGCCTGGTGGCACTGGCCGGACAGCGGCTTCGCCGGCCGGCGGCCGCTCTCGGACCCGCCAGGCTGAGCCGCGCGGCGGCTACTAGGCGCCGCAGCGGCCGACGTCCAGCTCGGGGGCGCCGAAGCGGTCCTCGAGGAAGCGGCCGTGTGCCAGCAGGCGGTCGGTGTCGCCCTTGGCGACCGCCTCCAGCACCTCGCCGAGCTTGGCCTCGAGCAGGGTGAGCTGGTCGAGCAGGACCTACCTGGCGGTGGTGAACGGTCCTGGCAGCGTGGGCGGGTGCAGCGAGGCTGTCAAGTCACCCTGCCGGCTGTCGATCTGGAAGGGTATGAGCGACGTCCCCGCCAACCCGCCGAAGCGGCAGGCCCGGTGGGGGCTCGCCGTCGTGCTGCTGGCGCTGCTGACGCCGCCGGGCACGCTGCTGCTGTTGCGGTCCGTACCGTCCCTTGACGTTTTCCTGCGCTCCGCGGTCGGTCTTCCACCTGGTGGTGGTGGCCATCTCGGCCTGCGCACTGGCGGTGGCCATGGCCGCCGCTACGGTGGCCGGCCGCAGCCACGACGGCAGCCTGATGCTGCTCGCGCTCGGCTGCCTGGCGGTCGGCTTCCTCATGCTCGGCCACGGGCTGATGACGCCGGGATCGGGGGACGGCCGGGCAACCAGTAGGTGGGGCGCCTCCTGGTGTTGGCGATCACGGCGTTCGCCGCCTGCCTGAGCGCAGCGGCGTGGCCGCAGCCATCCTTGGCCTGGGCGGCGCGCTGGCCGCGAGGGACGCTGGCAGCGGGCGGGGCGGCGCTGGCGGTGGCGGTGACGGCGGTGTCGCTGTGGCCCGCCGGCGTCGGCGGTCGGCCCCTGCCCGGAGAGGCTGGCAGCCCGTGGCACCTATCCTACTAGTGGGACTACCACGCCTTCCTGCCGGCCGGCTTCTCCGCGGCCATCTACGGGGTCGCGACCGGCTACCGGTGCAGCCGCACCCTGCAGGGTGTAATGGACGGGGTGTTCAACTGCTGATCGTTGTGGCAGCAGGAGTGCGGCCTCCTGAGGAGGAGCGAGCCGCACGGTACCTGTGGAAGTGCTTGGGCTGGCTGTCGGGTGGCCAGGTAGCATGGGAACATGCGTTCGATCCGTGAGCCGTTCGTGGTCGCCCCGCCAGCAGGCGCCCGGATCCAGACCCGGCTGCGGCTGTCGGCCGGCGATCAGGCCGTGGTGTGGGCGGTCGGCGAATACCTTGGCGGTCTGGCCGGCGCCGATCTTGCCTGGCGCTGCCGGCTCGGCCCGGCACCTGACCGGCGCACGACCCGCAAGCGCAACATGACCGGCCAGACGTCCAGTCGTTGGGCGGGGTCGATCACGCGGACCTCCAACGACCAGTGGCAGCGGGCGCAGGGGAACCTGCTGGACCGCAGGGCCGCGCTGCGCAACGCCTGCCGCGCGATCCGCTCGCGCCTGCTGGTTCCCGTCGGCTGCACGCAGGGCCGGGTGCGCGGGTATGCCAGCGGGGCGGAGCGGTTCGCCAAGCAGGGTCGGCTGCAGCATCTGCAGGCCGAGCTGGCCGGGGTCGAGGGCCGGCTGGCTGCAGGTCGGATTTCGGTGTGCCGTGGTGGCCGGCGGCTCGCCAAGCTCCGTCACACGCTCGAGGACGCCAAGCTCAGCCACGAGCAGTGGCGGGGCCGATGGCAGGCCGAGCGGCTGTTTCTGACGGCCGACGGGGAGGCCGGCAAGGCGTGGGGCAACGAGACCATCCGGGTGCATCCCGAGCAGCACTGGTGCGAGATCAAGCTACCTCCCCCGCTGGCGCACCTGGCCAACCAGCCGCACGGCCGCTACCGACTTTCCTGTCGGGTGGCCTTCACCCATCGTGGTAACGAGTGGGCTGCACAGGCGGCTACCGCGGCGGTCCGCTACGACATCATCTTCGACCCGGCCAGGGGCCGTTGGCACCTGCACGCCTCGTGGCGGCTGCCCCCGGTCCAACCGCCGTCATTGGAGGAACTGCGCGGGCAGCGGGCGCTGGGGATTGACCTGAACGCCGACCACCTGGCCTGCTGGGTGCTGGACCCATCCGGCAACCCTCTTGGCCCACCCCACACCATCCCGCTGGAGCTAAACGACCGGTTGGCCAGTGCCCGCAACGGCCACCTACGCGCGGCGATCAGTGCGATCCTTCGCCTGGCCACCGACAGCGGCTGCCGGTCGCTGATCGTCGAGAACCTCGACTTCGCCGATGCTCGCCACCACGGCCGGGAAACCCTCGGGCGCGGCAGGCGCGGCAGGCGCTTCCGCCGGACCGTTTCGGGGATCCCCACCCGCGCGTTCCGCCACCTGCTGGTCGGCATGGCCGCCAACCACCACCTGTGGGTCATCGCCGTCGATCCCGCCTGGACCTCGGTGTGGGGGCGGCGCTACTGGCAGACCCCGCTCAACCAGGCAACCAAGAAGTCGGTCACCGTCAGCGGCCATCACGCGGCGGCGGTGGTGATCGGACGACGCGGCCTGGGCGTTGGGGCCCGGCGGCGGCCAGGTGTGCCCGGCCACGACCGGAGGATCGTGGCGGGAGAGCTACCGGCCAGGCCGGACTCCCATTGCCTGGGCCGTGAGGGACCCGGGCCTCCTGGAGGCCGGCGGGCAGCGGCGCAGCCGCGCAAGACCCGCCCGGCCGAACGGGCTGGGCTTGGCGACCAGGTGGTCCAGGACCGTTTGGGACCACCGGAGCAGGAACCACGCCTACTCACTTCGTAGAAACGGTGTTCGCCACCGACCCGATGGGCTCCGCGCTGGTGGCAGACCTTTCGGTCCGCATCGGTCTGCGACAAGGGCTGCGGCCCGCGGTGCTGCGTACCCTTGCCGAGGGCCACTACCTCCACGACGTCGGCAAGGTCGGGATTCCCGACCACATCCTGAACAAGCCCGGCACCCTCACCGGCGAGGAGCGTACCCGGGGTCCAGCAGCATCCGCTGGTCGGGTGGACATCGTAGGACACCCCTGCCCTGCAGGTCAGTTAGGGCAGTCATGAGTTCCTGCTCCTACCACATGGCGCTGTGGGTGCTGGGTCCCACGACCCTGGGTCCTGACGACAGCCGGGCTGTGGTGTCGGGATGGGCACGGCGAGGCGCCTCCCGACGAGGTCTTCCGCATGCAGTGCGGTCCGGGTGCGGCGTGCAGCCCGACCGGCCGGCACACCATGGAGCGGCCCGCTACCGTGCAGTCGCGATGAGCCTTCGCACCGACCGCCTCGAAGCCGCCCGCCTGGAGCGGCTGGTCCGAGCATCCGAGTGGTTCATGGGCGTGCTCGACGCCGTTCGCGCGTGCGGGGCGCCCGACTGCTGGGTTGGCACCGGCGCGCTGCGCGACTTGGTCTGGGACGGACTCCACGGCGGCTTCGCGCCCGAGCGGGTCAAGGACGTCGACGTCGACGTCGCCTTCTTCGACCCGCAGGACCTGCGGCCTGAGCGTGACCAGGCCGTCGAGGACGAACTGGTGCAGCTGCTGCCAGGGGTGCGCTGGGACGCCAAAAACCAGGCCGCGGTGCACTTGTGGTACGTGCGCCGCTTCGGCGTCCCGGTCCAGCCGCTGGGCAGCACCGCGGACGGGCTCGCTACCTGGCCGGAGACGGCAACCGCAGTGGCGCTGCAACTCCGCCGGGACGGCCGGCTTGCGATCCTCGCCCCCTACGGGCTGTCGGACCTGCTGCACGGGGTCTGCCGGCGCAAACCCCGGCGCGTGAGCGTGGAGGAATACCGTCGACGGGGTCAGCGCCAAGCGGATCGCCCAGCGATGGCCGCACGTTCGAGTCATCGACCCGGACGATGAGCCAGCACCAGGAAGCAGACACCTCGCCTGATCGGAGGGCTACTGCCTGCCAGCCTCTCCTGGTGCGAAACGTATGTCGCACACCAGGAGCCACGCCATTCATGAGCTGGGAGCAGGCAATACTCCTTCGCGCCTGGGAGGCGACCTCGACAGAAAGGTCAGACACGCCCTTCACCAAGAACCGTCGGGCCATGCGCCAGCGCAGCAGCCACGCCAGCCGCTAAGGCCACAGCCGCCGCCGAGGCCTGCCACGACCAGCCCGACGCGGCCGAGCTCGCCCCCACCTCGCCCGCCTAAGGCACGACCGCTTGGCCGGTGGGTCCCTTTGGTGGAGAATGCGACCAAGGGGAGTGCTCACCGTTGTGTCCGATGGCCGTTGACCGAGCGCCGGCCGCCGCTGGCCGGCGCGGCGGCCTCGCCCGGCATCGCTGGCCGCGGCTGCTCGGCGCATTGGCGGTCTGCCTCCTGGCCCTGCTGACGGTCGCCTGTACCGGCACCGACGACCGGCAGGCGACCGCCACCAGCCGGCGGCCAGCCGCCGGACCGACCCAGCGCGACTACTGGCCAACGGCCGGGTGGCGCACCGCCGCGCCCAACCAGCAGGGCATTGACCCGCAGGTCCTGGACGACCTCGACCACCAGGTCCCCGACCAGTACCCGCAGGTGCGCAGCCTGCTGGTGGTGCGGCACGGCTACCTGGTCTACGAGCGCTACTGGCAGGGCTTCGACGCCGCCGACGGCCAGGAGATCCACTCGGTGACCAAGAGCGTCATCTCGGCGCTGGTCGGGATCGCCCTCGGCGACCACAAGTTGCGAAGCCTGGATCAGACGGTCGGGGAGCTGCTGGCCGCCCACCTCCCCAGCCACGCCGACCCGCGGCTTGGCGCGGTCACCGTCCGGCAGCTGCTGACCATGACCGCCGGGCTGCCCGGCGACGACCCCTCGACCGGCGGCGACCAGCGCCTGAGTGTGCGCCTGTTCCGCAGCCGCGACTGGCTCGGCCACATCCTGGGCCGGCCGCTGGCCGACAACCCGGGCACGACCTTCGCCTACAGCAACGCCAGCTCCCACCTGCTGTCGGCGATCGTCGCCGACGCCACCGGCCAGTCCACCCTGGCCTATGCCCGCGCCAAGCTGTTCGGTCCGCTCGGCATCGACAGCGACAACGCGTTCCAGCCGATGGCCGAGCGCCAGACGGCCACGCCAGCCCAGCAGCAGGCCTACCAGCAGGCCGCGGTCGCCTGGCCGAGGGACCCGCAGGGCTACCACTTCGGCTTCGGCGAGACCAAGCTGCCCGCCCGCGACCTGGCCAAGCTCGGCTACCTGTACCTCAACGGCGGCCGCTGGGACAGCGCCCAGCTGCTGCCGGCCGACTACGTGCGCTCCTCCACCCAACCACACAGCAGGCCATTTGGTCGGGTTGGCTACGGCTACCAGTGGTGGACCGACACCGTGGCCTTGCACGGCAGCTTCTACGCCTCCGGCTTCGGCGGTCAGCGCATCCAGGTGGTCCCCGACCTGGACCTGGTGGTGGTCATCACCGCCGACGCCGCCCAGGAGCGCTTCGACGCCGGGTCCCTGGTCGGCCAGACGGTCGTCCCGGCCGTCAGCGCCTAGCATCACGATCGGCGGGGAGGCTCGTCGGCCTCTGC
>DASYRU010000371.1:0-5324 GCA_036004165.1 Actinomycetota bacterium | reverse complement strand
GATCTCCCGCTGGGTGCCGCGGCCGTACACGATCCTCGGCACCGACGGGTTCGGCCGCTCCGACACCCGCCCGGCGCTGCGCCGCCACTTCAAGATCGACGCCGAGAACATCGCCGTGGCGGTCGTGCAGGAGCTCGCCCTGGCCGGCGACCTGGAACGCGACCTGGTCGCGCAGGCGATCAAGCGCTACGACCTGGATCCCGACGCCACCACCGAGGTGCCGTAGCCCGCCTAGCCCGGCAGCTGTGGCACCTGCGCCGCCGCCCAGGGGCTGAGCGCCCACGGCGCCGTCACCGCCACCGTGCAGAACGCCGGCCACGACACCCAGCGCCATTCGGCGACCTCGGCCGGGTCGGCGGTGACCACCGGCTCGCCGCCGCCCTCCAGGTGCGCGAAGAACACCGGGCACAGCTCGTTCTCCACCACCCCGTCGGCGGCGACGGCCCGGTAGCTGAAGCCCGGCAGGACCAGGTCGAGCCGCGCCGGCACCAGGCCGAGCTCCTCTCGCAGCCGCCGCCGCGCCGCCGCGGCCGCGGACTCCCCGGGGCGCGGATGCCCGCAGCACGAGTTGGTCCACACGCCCGGCCAGGTCGGCTTCGCCAGCGCACGCCTGGTCGCCAGGAAGCGCCCGGGCGGGTCGAACACGTACACGGAGAACGCGAGGTGCAGTGGCGTGTCGCCGAGATGCGCCTCGGCCTTGGGCATCGACCCGATCGGCCGGCCGGCGGGGTCGAGCAGCACGACCAGCTCGTCACCGGCGGCGGCCCGCGCCGCTGGCGCGCCTGCCGACGCCGGCCGTTCGGGTGGACGCGGCATCTGGTCCTCCGCGGGGTGACCTGATCGGCGGGCTGGGCGGACCAGCATACCGACGTGCTCCCGGATGGCCGCTCAGCGCCGCCGGCGGCCGGCGACGCCGGCGAAGGCGGCCAGGTCGGGAACCACCAGATCGGGGACGACCGGGCTGGTGGCCAGCTCGGCGGGACCGGTGCTGCCGGTGAGCACCAGCACACCCGCCAGCCCGGCCCGCTGGGCGCCGGCCACGTCGGTGTCCAGGCGGTCGCCGACCATCGCCGCGGGGCCGCCGCCGAGCAGGGCCCTGGCGGCGTCGAAGATCGGCCGCTCCGGCTTGCCGGCGGTGACCGCCGTCACCCCGCCGGCCACCTCGACCGACGCCAGGAACGCCCCCGACGCCGGCACCGGGCCGTCCGGGGTCGGGAAGGTCGGGTCGCGACCGGAGCCGAACAGGCGGGCACCAAGCCGCAGGGCGCGGGTGGCCCAGGTCAGCTCGGCGTAGCCCAGGTCGGCGGAGCCGCCGACCACCACCAGGTCGACCGCGCCGGGGTCCTGGCCGTCGGCGGGCAGGACTCCGCAGGCCAGCACCTCCGCCTGAAACGACGCGGTCCCCAGGATGAGTGCCCTTGCGCCCGCCAGGCCTTCGGTCCGGAGCAGCTCCGCCAGGGCCACCCCGGCGGTCACCACCTCGTCGGGGGCGGCCGGCACGCCGACCCGGGTCAGCCGGGCGGCGTACTCGGCCCGCGAGGACCTCGGGTCGTTGGTGAGGAAGCCGACCCGCCGCCCGGCGGCGCGCAGGGTGGCGATCGCCTCCGGGGCGCCAGGGACGGCCCGGTCCCCGAGGTAGACGGTGCCGTCGAGGTCCAGCAGGACGACCGCGTAGGGGTCGGCGGGCGCCGCCACCTACCTGGGGGAGGCGGCGACGAACGGGGGCCGGGTCACCCGGGCGCCGCCCCGCTTGCCGCGGACGTCGACCTGCAGCTCGGTGTCCTTGGCGGCGACCTCCGGGAGGACGTAGGCCAGGGCGATGCCGTGGCGCAGCGTCGGCGAGAAGGTGCCGCTGGTGACCTCGCCGACCGGGCGCTCGCGGTCCAGCACGGTCATGCCGTGCCGCGGGATCAGCCGGTCGGTGGCGGAAAGGCCGACCAGCAGACGCTTGGGTCCGGCCTCCTTGCGGGCGCGCAGCGCCTCGCGGCCGCGGAAGTCCCCCTTGTCCATCGCCACCGCCCAGCCGAGACGCGCCTCGAACGGGTCGGTGTCGGTGGAGATGTCGTTGCCGTGCAGCGCGTAGCCCATCTCCAGGCGGAGGGTGTCGCGGCCGCCGAGCCCGACGGGGACGGCGCCGAGCGGAGCGCCCCGTTCGAACAGCTCCCGCCACAGCTCCGCGGCGACCTCGCCGGGGACCAGCAGCTCGAAGCCGCGCTCGCCGGTGTAGCCGGTGCGGCAGAGCCTGCCCGGCCGGCCGGCGTAGACGATCGCCGCCGCGTGCATGTAGGCCAGCCCGGCGGCCTCCGGGAACAGCGCGCCGACCAGCTCGGGGGCGCGCGGGCCCTGCACGGCGATGACCGCGACGTCGGGCCGGGGGGTCACCGAGGTGGCGGGGTCGTCCCCGGCGGAGGCGCGCACCGCCTCGGCCACGTTCGGCCAGTTGGCGGCGTTGGGGACCAGCAGGTAGCCGTCGGGTTCGCGGTAGACGATCAGGTCGTCGGTGATGGTGCCGTCGTCGGTCAGGCAGAGGGTGTACTGGGCGGCGCCGGGCTCGGTCAGCCGGTCCAGGTCGGCGGACAGGGCGTGCTGCAGCGTGTCATGGGCGCCGGCGCCGTCCACCTCGACCTTCCCGAGGTGGGAGAGGTCGAACACACCGACCGCCTCGCGCACCGCCCGGTGCTCTGCGAGGGTCCCCTGGTACTCGATCGGCATGTCCCAGCCGGCGAACGCCCCCATCTTGGCCCCGAGGGCGCGGTGGACGGCGTCCAGCGGCGAGCGCTGCAGGTCGGCGGCGGTCATCGCCCGGCTACCCCTCCTGCCTGCGTGGGGGCCTTGAGGTGCGGACGGGCGGCGGGGCATCCTCGCGCAGCATCCGGTCGGACCGGCCCGCCGCCTTCAACCGGGCGTTGTAGGCGCGCATGCGGTCGGGGTAGCCGACGATCTGGACGTCGTAGACGGGCAGGCCGAGCTGCTTGGCGACCTGCCGGATCACCTTCGGGGAGCCGACCCGGCGGCGGGTCCACTCGCCGTCGGCGGCCACCGCCACCGCGGTGGTGTCGGTGACCATGGTCTCCGGCTCGACGAAGAACTCGACGCCCGTGCGGGTGCGGGCGAACTCCCGCAGCGCGTCCAGGTCGTCGGCGGTCGCCTCGCGGTCCATCGAGGCGACCTTGGCGCCGCGGGTGCGGCGGATGCGGAAATTGTCGAGGAAGCTCAACGTTTCTTTCCGGCCGGCTCGGTGGGATGGACGATCGACAGCACCTGGCGGGACAGCTCGATGTGGGGCAGCTCGGTGGCCTCGGCCATGTCGCGCACGCTCCAGCGGACCAGGTCGCGGATGGAGACGATGCCGATCAGGTTGTCGTCGACGATCACCGGCAGGTGACGGACCTTGGCCTGCACCATCTTGCGGGCCGCCTCGTCCACCGAGGCGTCCGGCGCGATCGTGTACAGGTCGTCGGAGAGCGCCTCGTGGGCGGCGACGTTCTTGGGGTCCTCGCCGGCCCCGACCACACGGAGGATGTCCCGCTCGGTGAGGATGCCGAGCACGCGGTCGTCCTCGAGGACGATCACCGAGCCGATCCTCCGCGCGTCCATCAGGCCGGCGACGTCGGCCACGTTGTACTCGGGCCCGACCGTGATGAGATCCGTGGTCATGATCGCCGAGATGTCCACGAAGCAGTCCTCCTTCGTCGAAGCGCCCGTGGCGGCAGGGTCGGTCGCCTGCGCGGGCCGGATTCGCGGGCCAGGCTGAACCCTGAGCGTACCGTAGGGGCGTCGGCCAGACCACGGGGGGCGGACCCGGCCGCCGCCCCGGTGTTTGCCGGCCAGCCGCGGGGGGCAGCGCGTTGGGGGAGGCCCACATGGCCCGTCCGTCGATAGACTGCCGGTCGAGGGCAGGCGGCCTGGCCGCCAGCACCGTCCCCGAGCCCGCAGCCGAGCGCGAACCAAAGGAGCGAAACGATGGCCTCGAACTCCTATGACCTGGTCATCCTTGGCGGCGGGACCGGCGGGTACTCGGCCGCGCTGCGCGGGGCCAACCTCGGCCTCTCGGTCGCCCTGGTGGAGAAGGGCAAGGTGGGCGGCACCTGCCTGCACCGGGGCTGCATCCCGACCAAGGCCCTGCTGCACGCGGCCGAGCTGGTGGACGGCGTGCACGAGGCGGCCGAACGCTGGGGCGTGAAGGCCTTGGTGGAGTCGATCGACTACTCGGCCACGGTCGCCAACCGCGAAGACATCGTCACCAAGAACTACAAGGGCCTGATGGGGCACCTGAAGAAGGAAAAGGTGGAGATCCTGCAGGCCGAAGGGAAGGTCACCGGGCCGAAGACGGTCACGGTGGAAGGGGTCGGCGAGGTCACCGCCGAGCGGGCCCTGGTGCTGGCCAGCGGGTCGGTCCCCAAGTCCATCCCCGGGCTCGAGATCGACGGCCGGCGGGTGATCACCTCCGACGACGCCCTGCTGCTCGACTACCTGCCCAAGTCGGTGATCGTCCTGGGCGGCGGCGCGGTCGGCGTCGAGTTTGCCTCCTTCTACCGCTCGATGGGGGCCGAGGTCACCGTGGTGGAGATGCTGCCTGGGCTGGTCCCGCTCGAGGACACCGACGCGCAGAAGGAGCTGGGCCGCGCGTTCCGCAAGCGGGGCATCGAGGTGATGGTCGACACCAGGTTCGAGGACGCCAAGGTGTCCGACGAGCAGGTCGACGTCACCGTCAGCAACAAGGGCAAGGCCAAGCAGATCACCGCCGAGCTGCTGCTGGTCGCCACCGGCCGCGGCCCGGTCAGCGCCGACCTCGGCTACGAGCAGATCGGGGTCCAGATGGACCGCGGCTACGTGGTCCCCAAGAACTGGGACACGCTGGAGACCCACGCGCCAGGCGTGTACGCGGTCGGCGACATCCTGCCGCCGCCGTCGCTGGCGCTGGCCCACGCGTCGTTCGCCGAGGGGATGCTGGTGGCCGAGCTGGCCGCGGGCCGGCCCTCCCCCGCGATCGACTATGCCGGGGTCGCCAGGGTCACCTACTGCACCCCGGAGGTCGCCAGCGTCGGTCTTACCGAGGTGCAGGCCAAGGAGCAAGGCTACGACGTGGTCACCAACAAGTTCCCGTTCAACGGGGTCGCCAAGGGCATGATCCACGGCCAGGGCGGGATGGTGAAGCTGGTCGGGGCCAAGGGCGGGCCGGTGCTCGGCGTCCACCTGGTCGGCGCGCGGGTGACCGAGCTGGTGGCCGAGTCCATGCTGGTCTACAACTGGGAGGCGCTGCCGAGCGAGGTCGCCCAGTTCATCCACCCGCACCCGACGCTGTCGGAGGCGGTCGGCGAGGC
>DASYRU010000370.1:0-11060 GCA_036004165.1 Actinomycetota bacterium | reverse complement strand
CTCGCGCGCCCAGGTGACCCGGCGCGGCAGCCAGACGACCAGCAGCGCCGCGATCGGCACCAGCGCGACCGCCAGACCCAGCCAGAGGGCGAGGTCGTGCACCACCTGCTGCTGGGTGGCCGCGGCATCCGCCAGCACCCGCCCGACCCCGCCGAGGCGCCCGAACGGGTCGCGCAGCTCGTCCCCGACCACCGGGATGCGGCCGACCCGCTCCTGGAGGTCGCCGACGTCGCCGGCGAAGGCCTCGCCGGCCCGCTCGACCGCCGCCGCCGGGGTGGCGAGCTGGTCGACCAGCCCGTGCAGGGTGATCCCGGCCAGCGCCCACAGCACGACCCACGCCAGCACCGCCAGGTCGCCGGCGACCTGGCGGGCCCGCATGGCGGTAGTCTCGGCGTAGAGCCGCACGCCACCCCCCAAGCCGCTCATGGCGCTGACCATGGCACAGGCGCTCTGGGGGGGCCGTGGGGGGAGCGAGCTCCCCCCACATCGATCGAGGACTGCGAGTTGTAGCCTGGCAATGACAGCCGTGTAAGACGGCTCAGTCATCGAGGGAGGTTCTGGTTGCGACCGGGTCCGAGCGCCCGGGCGGCGCTGGTGCTCGCTGCGTTCCTCGTCCTGTTCGTGCTCGTCGACCGGCTGTCGGGACCGGACGGGTCCGGGCAGGAGCCGGTCAGCGGCAGCAGCGCACCAGGGGCGACCGCCAGCAGCGCGCCGAGGGCGGCGAGCACCAGCACACGGCCGCCCGCGACCCCGGCGCCCACCACGACCAGGCCAAGGGCCACCGAGTCCACCGCGCGCCCGGCCGAAGGGGTGACCGTCCAGGTGCTCAACGGCGCGTTCGTCGCCGGCCTGGCCCACCGGGTGGCGGACCGGGTGCGGGCGGCGGGCTACGAGGTGGTCGCGGCCAACACCGCCCTCGGCACCCCGGTCTCGCGGGTCTACTACACCGACGGGCACCGTGCCGACGCCGAGGCGTTCCGGGAGCGCTTCCCCGCCTTCCAGGTGGCCCCGGCACCCGCCAACCTGTCACGCCAGGTCGACCTCCACGTGGTGATCGGCAAGAACTATCCGGGTGTCTGAGCGGGCCGGAAGGGGGTGCCGGATGAACAGGCCGCTGGATCCGGCGCGGGTGGCCGAGGTGGCCGGCCGGACCGCGCTGTGCCTGGACTTCGACGGCACGCTGGCCCCGATCGTCGACGATCCCGAGGCGGCCGCGCCGCTGGAGGGCACCGTCGAGCTGCTCGGCCGGCTCGCCGGCCGCTTCGCCGCCGTCGCCCTGGTCTCTGGCCGGCCCGCCGGCTGGCTGGCCGAGCGGGCGGCCGCCCCCGGTGTCCGCTACCTCGGTCTCTACGGGCTCGAGGAGGTGGTCGACGGCCGGGTCCGTGCGGCGCCGGAGGCCGAGGCGGTGCGCCCGGCGGCGCGGGCCGCGCTGGCGGAGCTGGGCAGCCATCCCGCCGTGACCGCGTCCGGTGCCTACCTCGAGGACAAGGGCCTGTCGGTCGGCGTCCACCTGCGGCGGGTGGCGGACCCGGCCCGCTGGGCCGGCCCGGTGGAGGCGGCCGCCCGCGAGGCGGCCGCGCGGCACGGCCTGCGGGTCGAGCCGGGCCGGCTGGTGTGGGAGCTGCGTCCGGCGAGCGGCCTCGACAAGGGCGACGCCGTGCGCCGGGTGGTGGACGAGTCGCGCGCCGGGGCCGTGGTGATGGCCGGCGACGACCGCGGCGACCTGGCCGGCTTCGAGGCCGTCGAGGAACTGGCGGCGCGGGGGCTGTCGGGGCTGCGGGTGGCGGTGCGCTCCGGCGAGTCCCCGCCGGAGCTGCTGCAGCGCGCCGACCTGGTGGTGGACGGGCCGGAGGGCCTCCGCGAGCTGCTGGACCGCTGGGCGACCCCGTGAGCGGAGCGGGTCAGCCGTAGAGGCTGCCGGCCAGGTACTTGAGGCCGCTGTCGACCTGGACGGTGACGACCCGGTGGCCGGCGCCGAGGCGGCGGGCCAGCCCCAGCGCGGCGATCAGGTTGGCGCCGGTCGACGGGCCGGAGAAGATCCCCTCGGTCCGGGCGGCCTCGCGGGCCATGGCGAATGCGTCCGCTTCGGGGACGGCGACGACCTCGTCGAAGTCCTCCGGACCGAGCAGCGGCGGCCAGTGACCGATGCCGCCGCCCTCGATGTGGTGGGTGCCGGCCGCGCCGCCGGAGAGCACCGCCGACTCGGCCGGCTCCACCACCACCCGATGCAGGCCAGGCAGCTTCACGGCCAGCGCGCGGCTGCTGCCGAGGAAGCAGCCGGCGGTCCCGACGTAGCTGCACAGCGCCTCGATCGCCGGCGGACCGGGGAGCTGTTCGAGCAGCTCCTCGCCGAGGCGGCGGTAGCCCTCCAGCATGTCGCGGTTGTTGAACTGGTCGGTCCAGAACGCTCCCGTCTCCGCGGCGATCTCGCCGGCACGACGCACCATCGCCGGGATCAGCTCCGGCGTGATCCCCTGCGGGCTGGGGATCAGCTCGACCTTCGCGCCGAACGCCTGCATCGTCCGCAGCTTCTCGACCGCGAAGGCGTCGGAGGAGACGATCCGCAGCGGGTATCCCTTCACGGCGCAGACGAACGCCAGCGACGAGCCGGTGCTGCCGCCGGTGTACTCGACCACCGGCTGGCCGGGCCGCAGCCGCCCGTCGCGCTCGGCGGCCTCGATCATGGCCAGCGCCATCCGGTCCTTGTAGGAGCCGGTGGGGTTGGCCGCCTCCAGCTTCACCCACACCTCGGCGTCGGCCTCGCCGGCGAGCCGCTCCAACCGCACCACGGGGGTGCCGCCGATGGCCTCGATCCCGCCCATGCAGCCTCCGATGGTGTCGCCTGGCCCTCCCGGTTGATGAACGTACCAGCAGCCGGCCGCGCGCGACGGATGGCGAGTCGCCCCTCTGGCGGCGGCGTCCCTAGGCCCGGAGGCCGGCCAGGTCGTCCCGCTGGGCCGCGAACCAGTCCTGCGGCGGCAGGGCCGACGCCCCCTCGCGGAGCAGGGAGGCGCGCTTGGCGCGCTCGTCGGCCGGCATCGCCATGGCGGTGGCGAACGCCTCCGCCAGCTCGGCGGTGTCGAACGGGTTGACCACCAGCGCGCCGTCGCCGAGGTCGTCGGCCGCACCGGCGTTGCGGGACAGGATCAGCACGGCGTCCCGGCGGCTCACCGCCGGGCCCTCCTTGGCCACCAGGTTCATGCCGTCCCAGACCGGGTTGACCAGCAGCACGTCGGCCATCGCCATGGCGGCGAGCGCCCGCGGGTAGTTGTCCTTCAGCTCCAGCACCACCGGCTCCCAGGTGCGGGTGCGGAAGCGCTCGTTGATCGCCTCGGCGGCGTGCTTCACCTCGGCCGTGTAGGCCTGGTACTCGGGCAGGTCGCGGCGGGAGGCGTAGGCGAGCGCGTAGTGGACCACCCGGCCGCGGACCCGCGGGTTGCGCTCCAGGAACATCCCGTAGCCCTCCAGCCCCCGCAGGATGTTCTTGGACAGCTCCATGCGGTCGACCCGCACGATCAGGAAGCGGCCTCTGGCCAGCTCCGTCACCGCCCGCTGCTGGACCTGGGCGTCGGCCTTGGCGACCCTGGCGCGCAGGTCGTCGCCGTCCACCCCGAGCGGGTAGGCGCGGACCGTGACGGTGCGCCCGTCGGCGGCCCGCACCGTCCCGCCCTGCGGGTCCATCCGGTAGCCGGCCTCCCGGCAGCAGCGCAGGAAGTTGCGGGCCCAGCGGGGCACCAGGAAGCCGAGCAGGTCCGCGCCGAGCATCCCCTCCAGGACGGCGGCGGCGACCCGGCTCGGCAGCATCGCGAAGTAGTCGGGGTCGGCCCAGGGGCAGTGGGTGAAGTGGGCGATGCCGAGGTCGGGCCGCCGCTCGCGCAGCATCGCCGGCGCCAGGGCGAGGTGGTAGTCCTGGACGAAGACGTCGCCGCCCCGGTGCGCCTCGTCGTCGCAGGCAGCCGCGAACGCCCGGTTCACGGACTCGTAGTGCCGCCAGGCGAGCTGGAAGCCGCGGTCGAAGCGGGGGTGGCGCGGCACGTCGAACAGGTAGTGCTGCAGGAACCAGATCGTCCGGTTGGAGACCCGGTTGTAGTAGCTCTGGTACTCGCGGGGGTCGATCACCAGGCTGCGCAGCCGCACCGTCCCCTGCTCGAGCTCCACGGTCCGCAGGCGCCCGGAGCGCGCCACCCGCCGGGCGGCGACCCGGTCGCCCTCGCTGATCGCGGCCGCCACCCAGGTCCCGGCCTGGCCGGCGAGGGCCGGTCCGAGGGCCGCCACCATGCCGCCGGCGCCCCGGCCCGAGGTCAGGTTGCCGTCGTCGTCGACCTCGAACTGGACGGGACCGCGATTCGATGCCACCACCATCTCGGCCATCGTCCGTTACCTTTCGCCCTCGCCGGGAACCCGTATGCTCGTACCCAGCATCCTGGCATTCCAGGCACGCGGGGTCGACCGGTGGAAGGCGACGAGGCATGACCCAGACCGGCGAGCAGTTGCCGAGGGCGCCGCTGCTGCAGCCACCGCCGCGCCGGCCGTCGCCCTACGATCGGTTCGTGCGGCTCGGCGTCGCCGCCTGGGCCGGCATCGGCGTCATCGTCCTCGGCTACCTGCTGCTGCGGCTGCTGGTCTACGTCAACCCGGTGGTGCCGCCGCTGCTGCTCGCCGTCGTGGTCGTCTACCTGCTGAACCCGCTGGTCACCGCCCTCCAGCGGCGCGGCGTGCCGCGGCTGGCCGGAGCCGCGGTCGCCTACGTGCTGCTCATCTGCCTGGTCGCGCTCGCCGTGGCGTTGCTGGTCCCGGTGGTGAGCAGGCAGGTCACGCAGGTCGTCGACCACTTCCCCAACTACCTGGCCGACGCCCAGGCCACCGTGCGGCGGGTGGCGGACCGCTTCGGCCAGGAGCCCAACTTCCGGCTCGACGCCGACCAGGTGCGGCAGTGGCTGTCGGCGGGCGAGAACCGCGAGACCGTCACCAGGTACCTCACCGGGCTGCGCTCGGTCACCACCTCGGTGCTCAGCGGCATGCTGATCTTCGTGATCGGCCCGATCATCGCCTTCTACCTGCTGGTGGACCTGCCACGGCTGCGGCGCGGGGCGATGGCGCTGGTCCCGCCCGGCCGGCGGACGGAGATCAGCGGCCTGATGGAGCAGATCGGCCAGGCGGTGGGCGGCTTCTTCCGCGGGCAGCTGCTGGTCGCCCTGTTCGTGGGCGTCGCCTCCTCGATCGGGCTGTGGGCGGTCGGGCTGCCGTTCTGGCTGCTGGTTGGGATCGTGGCCGGCGTGTTCAACCTGGTCCCACTGATCGGCCCGTTCATCGCCGGCGGCCTGGCGGTGGTCATCGCGCTGATCGGCGGCGAGCCGCTGACGGCGCTGTGGGCGGCGCTGGTGCTGCTGGCCGTGCAGCAGGTCGACAACCACCTGATCTCGCCCAACGTGATGTCGCGGACCGTGCAGCTGCACCCGGTGGTGGTGATGCTCGCCCTGCTGGTGGGGGCGAGCTTCGCCGGCCTGTTCGGCATGCTGGTGGCCGTGCCGCTGGTGGCGGTGGCCAAGATCGTCTTCCTGCACCTGTGGGCCCGCCACGTCGACTACGGCGACGAGCTGGTGCGGGGCGCCGCGGACTAGGAAGGAGATCTCGTGGAGGTCGCACAGGGCGTTCACCGCCTCACCCAGGGCGTGGTGAACTTCTACCTGATTGAGGACGGCGGCAAGCTTCTGCTGGTGGACGCCGGCGCGCCCGGCGACTGGGGCCTGCTGGTGCGGAGCGTCTCGGCCCTCGGCCGTGGGCTGGGTGACCTGGAGGCCGTGCTGCTCACCCACGCCCACGCCGACCACATCGGCTGCGCCGAGCGCGCCCGCACGACCGCCGCGGCGACGGTCTGGGTCCACCTGGCGGACGCCGCCGTGGCCAAGGGCGCCAAACCCGGGAAGAACGACGGCAGGGCCAGCTCGTACCTGCTGCGGGCCGAGTTCTACCGGACGCTGCTCTCGCTCGCGCGCCGGGGAGCGACCAGGATCGTCCCCGTCCGCGAGGTGGCGACCTTCGCCGACGGCGAGACGCTGGAGCTGCCTGGCCGTCCTCGGGCGCTGCACGCGCCAGGGCACACCCCTGGCAGCGCCGCGCTGCTGCTGGAGGAGCGGCGGGTGCTGCTGACCGGGGACGTGGTGGCGACCAGGAACCCGCTGACCGGCAGGGTCGGCCCGCAGGTGATGCCGTCGGGCCTCAACCGCGACACCCCGCAGGCGCTCCGGTCGCTGGACGTCCTCGCCGGCGTCCCGGCCGACACGCTTCTGCCCGGGCACGGCGAGCCGTGGACCCAGGGCGCCGCAGAGGCCGCGCGCCTCGCGAAGACGGCGGGACCCTCCTAGGTCCCGCCGTCTTCCATGCGGGCGAGCAGGGCGCCGACCGCCTCGGCCCAGCCCTGGCCGGCGGCAGACGGGGTGACGATCGGCGGCCCCGGCCCGCTGGCGCGCTCCGCCGCCCAGGCCCCGTTGGCGACCAGGAACATGACCCCGACCACCCCTGCCAGCTCCAGGTCGGCCGGCCCGTCGCCGATGGCGGCCGCCTGGGCACGCCCGAGGCCCCTGCCGGTCAGGTAGGCGGCGGCCGTGCCCGCCTTGCTGACGCCGGCCGGCAGCAGGTGGTAGGTGTGGGCGGGGCCGGGGCCGAGGTGGGGGTAGGCGCCGCGCAGGCGGCCGTTGTCGAGCAGCCGCGCCCAGCCGAGCCCGCGGCCGGCCAGCAGCGCGTCGGCCTCGGCCTGGTCGACCCGCCCGCGGAGCAGGGCGGTGCCGCTGCGACCCAGGTGCCACGGCGTGTGCGGCTCCAGCCGGCCGGCGAACGCCTCCAGCACCGCCGCCAGCGCGCCGGACCGCTCCAGCGCCTG
Source organism: Actinomycetota bacterium (assembly GCA_036004165.1). Taxonomy (GTDB): domain Bacteria; phylum Actinomycetota; class CALGFH01; order CALGFH01; family CALGFH01; genus CALGFH01. The sequence goes on along the minus strand of DASYRU010000370.1, from coordinate 4,180 downwards.
TACCGGTGTGTCGCCGAGGTCGCGCGGGGCCGCTCCCCACATCAGCTCCACCTGCCTGCCCCTGACCAGCACGGTGCCGAGCTCGCCGATCGCGTCCGAGGTGCCCAGCAGCCGGCCGGCCTCCCGCAGCTGCTCGGCGGTGCGCCCGGAGACCAGGACGACCTCCAGCCCCGCCAGGTGCGCGGCGACCAACGCCTCGGCCGCCGCCAGGGTCGGGCGGCCCTCCAGGTCGGCCAGCAGCGAGCCGTCCCTGCCCACCAGCGTCCCGTCCACGTCGGAGAAGAGCAGGGCCGGTGCCAGCCGGTCGAGCAGCGGCCCTGCGGCGGCCAGGGGCAGGCCCTCCACGCTACTCGGACGCGGCGATGGCGGCGGCCCTTCCCCGCCGGTAGCCGTCGACGGTCACGATCGGCGGGCGCCGCATGGTGACGATCTCGCGCGGCTCGATGTGGTACTCCCGCAGCCGGTTGGAGAACTGCAGCATGGTGGTGCTGTAGTTGCCCGGCGCCGAGCGGCCCTCCTCCGCCAGTTGCAGGAACACGGCCTGCAGGATGCCGAAGCTCATCCGCCCCAGCGCCTGCATGTCCTGGTTGCGGTGGACGCGCCGGTCCAGGTCGACCTGGGCCATGGCGTCGAGGCCGAAGCGGGCGGAGATGTCCACCAGCAGCCCGACCTCGACCCCGTAGCCGGAGTAGAACGGCACCTGCTCGAGCACCTCGCGCCTGCCGGCGTACTCGCCCGCCAGCGGCTGGACGAAGCCGGCCAGGTGCGGCCACAGGAGATTCAGCAGCGGCCGTGCGGCCAGCTCGGTGACCCGCCCGCCGCCGGTGTGGCGCAGGGCGTTGCGCTCGCGGATCGGCCGCTCGTAGAACCCCTTGACGAACAGCACGCTGGGATCGAGCAGCAGCGGGCCGAGGATCCCGGTCACGAAGCGCGGGTGGATGTTGCGGATGTCGGCGTCGATCCAGCAGATCAGGTCGCCACGGCAGGCGTGGACGCTCTTCCAGAGCCCCTCGCCCTTGCCGGAGCCGGGGCCCTCCTCGGGCAGCACCTCGTGCTCGGTGAAGACCATCGCGCCCTCGGCGAGGGCGATCTCCTTGGTGTCGTCGCTGGAGCCGGCGTCCATGACGACGATCTCATCGATCAGCCTGGACCGCTCCAGCAGGCTCTTGCGGAGTACCCGGACGATCGGCCCGATGGTGGCCGCTTCCTCGCGGGTCGGGAGGCACACGGAGATGCTCAGCCCCAGGCGCTCCTTTGCCGCCCTGAGCTTGGCGATCGGTTCGAACTGGCTGTGGTGGAAGGTTCGGTTGCCGAACCACTCCCAGGTGTCGATCTCGTTCATCTGGTCTCCCGGTGCGGGCCTGCAGGCACTACCACTCCCGGTGGTTGCAGCCAAGGAGCGTGCCAGGGCAAGCTGAACAGCACAACTCCATCATCCACGAAGGCGACGCATCGAGAGGGGCGGAGGGACCGGCCCGACGAAGCCCCGGCAACCTCCTCACCGATGGGGAAGGTGCCACATCCGTCCTCGCCAGGCCCCTGGCGAGGGAAGATGCGCCGAGCGGTTGGCCGACCGCGGCGCGACGTCGCCCCACGCCGAGCTCGGGAGGTCGCCGACCGCCATGACCGACCAGACCCTCGACCACGTCATCCTCCGCTGCCGCGGCTGTGGTTCCGCCTACCCGCCGGCGCTTGAGTATGCCTGTCATCGTTGTCTTGGGCCACTTGACGTCGAGTACGACCGGGCGGCCATCGCCGCCCGGCTGGACCGGGCGGCGGTCGAGGCCGGCCCGGCCTCCATCTGGCGCTACCAGGCGCTGCTGCCGGCCAGTCCCGGCCCAGGCGACCTCGCCCCAGGGCTGACGCCGCTGGTGGCTGCCCCGCGGCTGGCCGACGCGCTCGGCGTGCCAGGGCCGCTGCTGCTGAAGGACGACACCCGCAACCCGACCAACTCGTTCAAGGACCGGGTGGTGGCGGTGGCGCTGGCACGGGCGCGGGCGTTCGGGCTGACCACGGTGGCCTGCGCCTCGACCGGTAACCTCGCCGGGGCGACCGCGGCCGCGGCCGCCGCGCAGGGGCTCGACTGCGTGGTGGTGATCCCCGAGGACCTCGAGCCGGGCAAGGTCGCCTCTGCGGCCGCCTTCGGCGCCACCGTGGTCGCCGTCAGGGGCTCCTACGACCAGGCCAACCGCCTGGCGTCCCAGGCCGCCGAGGCGTTCGGCTGGGGTTTCGTCAACGTCAACCTGCGCCCCTGGTACGCGGAGGGGTCCAAGACGGTCGGGCTGGAGGTGGCCGAGCAGCTCGGCTGGTCGCTGCCCGACCACGTGGTGGTGCCGATCGCCTCCGGCGCCCTGCTCTGCAAGGTCCATCAGGGGTTCCAGGCGCTGGTGGCCGCCGGGCTGGTCGAGGCGGCGCCGGCGCGGGTGCACGGCGCCCAGTCCAGCGGCTGCGCTCCGGTGGCGACCGCCTTCGCCGAGGGCAGGGACGAGGTCGCGCCGGTGCGGCCGAGCGGCATCGTCAAGTCGCTGGCGATCGGCGACCCGGCGGACGGGGTCGAGGCGTTGCAGGTGGTCCGCTCGACCGGCGGGCGGGTGGAGGCGATCGGCGACCAGGCGGTGGTGGAGGCGATCGAGCTGCTGGCGCGGACCACCGGCGTGTTCGGCGAGACGGCGGTCGGCGTGACCATCGCGACCGTGGCCAGGCTGGCCGCCGACGGCGTGTTCCGGCCGGGTGAGCGGGTGGTCGCCCTGGTCACCGGCCACGGCCTCAAGACGAGGGAGGTGCTGGAGGGGCGTGCCGGGCCGACCGTCACGGTCCGCCCCAACATCGACGCCCTCGAGGAGGCACTTGCGCCCATCCTGGCCTAGCAGTTCACCTAGCCACGGCCGGCCAGCAGGCGGCGGTAGGCCTCGAGGCCGTCCGGCACGAACGGCCAGTCGTCGAGCCGTGCCAGCAGCTCGTCCTCGGCCAGGAAGGCGCCCCAGGCGATCTCGCTCCGCTGGAGGCGGACCGGGCCGTCCCAGGTCACCTCGAAGACCTCGGACCAGCTCGGGTTCTCCGCGCCGCGGTAGTGGTGCCTGAACAGGAACCGGGGCGCCGGGCCGACGATGCCGAGCTCCTCGGAAAGCTCCCGCGCCGCCGCCTCCGCGTAGGTCTCGCCGGCGCCGACCACGCCGCCCACGAACATGTCGTACATGCCGGGGTAGACGTCCTTGTCGTCGCTGCGCCGGTGGACGTAGACCCGGCCGGCAGGGTCGCGGCAGAGCACCGCCGCGAACCGGTGCAGCAACCGGCGGCGGCGCACCTCCCGGCGCGTGGCGTGGCCGACCACGCGGTCGCGCTCGTCGACCAGGTCGAGCAGCTCGTCGCCAGGATCGATCGCATTCACCCGCTTTGGCCTCTGAGGGCGATACTGCTGCCAAGAAAGCGTAAGGCAACCCGGCGCCCGTGACTCAGGTCATCGAACGGCCCGTGCCATGGCGTGCCGCTCTTGGAGGGTGATGGACGCGCGGCATCGTGCTGACCCGCGCAGCGACGCGGAGCTCGTGCGGGCGGTGCTGGCGGGAGACCGCGGCGCCTTCGCCGCGGTCTACGACCGCTACGCCGACCGCCTGCACGACTTCTGCTGGTCGCTGCTGCGCGACCGCGACGAGGCGGCCGACGCCACCCAGGACGCGTTCCTGGTCGCCGCCGAGCGGCTCGGCCAGCTCCGCGACCCCGAGCGGCTGCGGCCCTGGCTGTACGCGGTGGCGCGCAGTCAGGCATTGCGCCGGGCGCGGGCCCGACAACGTGTCGCGCCCGAGGAGGACATGATCGACCGACCCGACACCGCCGACGGCCCAGAGCTGGCCGCCGAGCAGGCGGACCTGCGCGAGCTGGTCTGGAACGCCGCCGCCGGGCTGTCAGAGCGCGACCGCGCCGTCCTTGACCTCCACCTCCGCCACGGGCTGGAGGGGGCCGAGCTGGGCGAGGCCATCGGGGTCTCGGCAAGCCATACCTACGTGCTGCTCAGCCGGCTCCGGGATCAGGTCGAGCGCTCGCTCGGCGCGCTGCTGGTGGCCCGGCTCGGCCGCCGCGACTGCCCCGACCTGGCCAGGCTGCTGGCCGGCTGGGATGGCCGCTTCTCACCGCTGGTCCGCAAGCGGGTGGCCAGGCACGTCGACGGCTGCGACCGCTGCGG
>DASYRU010000369.1:0-2119 GCA_036004165.1 Actinomycetota bacterium | reverse complement strand
GTGCCGGCATGGTGCGCCCACCGCCCCGATTTTGTCAACATTACTGTTGACTTAATGTGAACCCGTTCACCAGGGGCCATGCGGTTCGTCCGCCGGGAGAATGATTTGCCGGCTAGCGATTGCCCCGGTAGGCTGTTCGCTTCCGTGCAGCTCATCCTCAGCCCTGACGACCCGGCTGCAGACCGCGGGAGGCTCCTGGAGCTGATCGACGCCGGCGCGACGCACCTGGTCCTGGCCCCGCACCCGCCATACCCGCCGGCGCAGCGGTTGGCCGACGACATCATCCAGCCCGTGCTGACCCAGGCCCAGGCGCCCGCCGGCTGATCCGGTCCTGCGCCCGCCGCGGCAGTCGGTCGGCGGCGGGTTGGCCGTGCGGCGCAGACCAGAAGCCTCCCACCGGCCGACGCCGCGCCGCCCTGCGAGCTCGACCATGGCCCTGCCAGACAACCGTCGAGGCAGGGAGACCGAGCGATGGCGTTCGCAGGGCAGGTACTCGACAACCCGATCAGCGGAGAGCGGTTCATCTTCCAGCAGACCGCCGGCGACACCGGCGGCCAGCTGCTGGCGTTCGACCTGGTCCTGGCCCCCCACGGCCGGGTGCCAGGGGGCCACGTCCACCCCGTGCAGGAGGAACGCTTCCAGGTGCTGCGCGGGACCATGAAATTCCGCAAGCGCCTGGAGACGGTGGTCGCCCACGCGGGCGAGGAGGTGGTGGTCCCGCCCGGCAGCTACCACCGGTTCGCCAATGCCGGGGAGGAGCCGGCGGTGGTGCGGGTCCAGGTGCGGCCGGCCCTGCGCATGGAGCAGTTGTTCGAGACGGTCGTCGCGCTGGCCCGGGAGGGCCGCACCATGCGGACGGGCATGCCGAAGCCGTTGGAGCTGGCGCTGTTCATGCGGGCGTTCGAGCAGGAGGTGCAGGCGCCGCTGGCGCCCGGGCTGGTTCGCGCGGCCACCGCACCGGTGGCGTGGCTGGCCGAGCGGCGCGGGCTGCAGCGCCGCTACCCGGGGCTCCTGGGGGCCACGCCGCTCGGGCCGGTGCGCCCGAGGGACGGCAAGGCGGCCGCCGCCCGCCCCAGCCCGACCCGCCCGGTGCCGGCCCACCGCACCGCGCCGGCGGGCCACCCTGGGGGATCCCGCCGGCCATGACACCGCCCCGGCCAGGGGGGTGTGGTGGTGGGAGTAGCCTGGGACGCGGCCTCCCCACGCCCGACCGCTGGAGCTCCCGTGCGCCGACTGATCATCCTCGCCTGCATCTGGGGCTGGTCGTTCCTCTTCATCAAGGTGATCCTCGAGGGCGCGCCGCCGACGTTCCTGGCGTGGGGCCGGATCGCCCTCGGCCTGCTGGTGCTGTTCGCCTTCCTCCGCCGCGCCGACCAGGGGCCGCCGGAACGTCGCTACTGGGGCCACCTGCTGGTCCTCGGCCTGACCATGAGCGTGCTGCCGTTCATGCTGATCGGCTGGGGCGAGCAGCGGATCGCCTCGGCCCTGACCGCCGTCCTGAACGCCTGCACGCCGCTGTTCGCCGCCGCCTTCGCCGCCTGGCTGCTCGGCGAGCGGCTCCGCCGGCCCCAGCTCGCCGGCCTGGCCGTCGGGTTCGTCGGGGTGGGGGTGGTCGCCGGCGTGGGCAGCGGCGACCTGGCCGGCAGCTCGCTGGTGGGCGCGTTGGCGGTGGTGCTGGCCACCGCCGGCTACGGCTTCGGCTTCGCCTACGCCCACCGCTTCACCGAGGGCCTTTCGGCCCTGCAGCTGTCGCTCGGCCAGCTGCTGGCCGGCACCATCCTGCTCGCCCCGGTGGCGGCCAGCGACGTCGCCCGCGGCCGGGTCGACCTCCAGCCGCTGGGCCTGTTGTGCCTGCTGCTGCTTGGAGGGCTGGGGACCGGCTACGCCTACCTGCTCAACTACCGCACCCTGCAGGAGAGCGGCGCCACGGTGGCCTCGCTGGTCACCTACCTGGTGCCGATCGTCGGCGTGGCCGCCGGCGTGCTGGTCCTCGGCGAGCCGTTCTCGGTCCGTCTGATCCTCGGCGGCCTGGTCGTGGTGCTCGGCGTCGCCCTGGTCCAGGGCTTCCTGCTGGGGTCGCGCAAGCCGGAGCCCGAACCGGTCCCCCAGCCCGCCGCGC
>DASYRU010000368.1:0-3905 GCA_036004165.1 Actinomycetota bacterium | reverse complement strand
CCCTACCTCGAGGACCAGCGGGTGATGTTCAAGGTCAAGCACGAGCGGACCGCCGACTGCGTGGTGGCCGGCTTCCGCTGGTACAAGAAGGGCCCGGTGGTCGGCTCGCTGCTGCTGGGGCTCTACGACGAGGACGGCGAGCTGCAGCATCTCGGGGTGTCGGCCTCGTTCTCGATGGAGCGCCGGCGCGAGCTGCTGGACGAGCTGGCGCCCTACCGGCTGGAGGAGGGTGACAGCCACCCCTGGCTGGGGGAGGTCACTCCCGGCCGGGTCCCGGGTGCGCTGTCTCGCTGGAACGCCAAGAAGGACCTGTCCTGGGAGCCGCTCGCGCCCGAGCTGGTCGTGGAGGTGGCCTACGACCACATGGAGGGCAGGCGCTTCCGCCACACCGCGCAGTTCCGCCGCTGGCGGCCGGACCGCGACCCGCGCTCCTGCACCTACGAGCAGCTGGAACGGCCGGTCGGCTTCGAGCTGTCCGACATCCTCGCCGGCGGGTCGGGGATCCCCGGCGGCGACGATCCGCCGTCGTAGCCCGGCGAGCGCAACGCTCCGCCGGTCGCGGCGGAGGACAGCTCGGCAAGGCGCTCGGCCAGGCGGCGCCGGTAGGCGGGTGGTACGGCCTGGAGGGTGAAGTCGGCCAGCAGGACCTCCAGGTCCTCGGCGGTCAGCGACCACGCCCTCGCCACCTGCGCGTCGATCTCGACCCGGAGCCGCGCCCGCTGGTCCTCGCCGAGCGGCCCGACCTCCACCCCCACCGCCGCGGCCAGCTCGCTGAAGCGCTCGTCCACGCAGGACAGCCGCGCCGCCGAGGAGGCCACCACCGCAAGCGCCCGCTCGTCCAGGTCGGGAACCACCAGCCCCTCGAGGATGAAGAAGTTGAGGTGCAGCTCGACGAAGCGGCGGGCCTGCCAGTCGAACGGCAGGCTGTTCATGATCCCAAGACAGGCGGCCCGCGCGTGCTGGTCCCCGGCCGCGAACGCCAGGTAGGGCGCGGTGTTGGTCAGCAGCACCCGCGGAGGGACCAGGCAGGCGCGCACGGTCCGCGAGTCGCTGGCGCGGCTGACGTCGCGGAACGCCACCCGGGCGCGGCCGAGCTCGGCGAGGACCGCCTGCCGCCGGGCCGCCACGCCCAGCTCGGCGGCCACCAGCGAGCCGTCGCCTGGGCGGCGCTTGCGGACCCTTGCCCAGAGCGCCTCGCCGGTCGGGCAGGTCCTCGCCTCCGCACCGTGCGGCCGGTACTGCTCGAAGCTCCCCCCCTTCCAGAGCGGCCAGCCGTCGCCGCCCTGCCGCCAGAGGGACCGGTCGGTGGTCTCGTTCAGCTCCTGGACCGCGAAGCAGCGCCAGCGGCCGCCCGGGCCGTGGGGGAAGGCGGCGCCACGGCGGAGCTTGGCGAGCAGCTCGGCCTCGGCCTGACCGGCCAGCAGCGGCACCGTCAAGCCAGGGCCGAACGCCTCCCTTGCCAGGCCGATGCCGGGCTCGACCGCCTGACGCTCCCATTGGGCCGGCGAGGCGGCCGGCCCGGCCACCCGCACCCGGTGGTCCCTGCCCGGGCGGGTCCGTTCGGCGCCGACCAGCGCGACCGTGTAGCGGGGCTCGGCGTCGAACGCCCAGCGGCCGCTGTTCTGCAGGAAGTCGACCCGGCGGCAGGTCGTCTCCTCGAACAGCCAGCGCCGGAAGCCGGCGGCGCCCGCGGCGGTGAAGGCGCTGCGCGGCAGGACCACGCCGAGCGCGCCGCCCTCGCGCAGCAGCGCCCGATACCGCTGGGCGAAGAACTTGTAGAGGTCGGGATGGCCGGGCATGGCCGGGTACTCCCCACGCGCGAAGTAGGCCCGCTGGGCGCGGGTCCGGTCCTGCTCGCGCCGGAGGCCGCCTTCCAGGTCGGGTCGCTCACCGAGCAGGGCGGCGATGGCGGCCTCGCGGTCGGCCTCGGGAAGGCCGGCCAGGCGTGGCCGGTGCAGCAGGTAGAAGCCGACCGACTTGACCATCACCTGCTCCCACGGCGGGTTGCCGACCACCGCGTCGAACCCGGGGCGCCGGCGGGCGAAGACGCCGGGGAACGCCAGCGGCCAGTGGAGGAACCGGTGGCGGCGGCCGAGGGCCGCGGCCTGGACGGCGAGGCCGTTGCTCCGCCCCTGCAGGACCTCGGCGCCGTGCAGCTCGACCTCGCGCCTGGCTCCGGCAAGGCCGAACGGCTCGGCGGTCCACAGGTCGAACAGGCGCCCGAGGGCCGCGGCCGCCGGCGGCGCGTCGCCGTCGGCCGCGCGGGCGAGCGCCGCGTCGAGCTCGTCCTGGAGCGGCCACCCTTGGCCCCGGTCGCCCGGCGGGCGCATGGTCTCCGGCCGCAGCACGCCGACCAGGGCGTCGCCGACCACCAGGTTGCGGCCGAGGTCGGCGGGGGGCAGGCCGGGCACCAGGGTCGCCAGCCGCAGCGACAGCGCGGCGACCGCTGCGCCCATCGGGCTCACGTCGACCCCGAACACGCAGCGCTCCAGCACCAGCAGGCGCAGCAGGGCGAGGTCGCCGGCCTCCACGTCCCCCCCTGCCGTGGCGCGCAGCCGGTCGAGGGCGGCGCGCAGCGGGGGCAGCGGGGTCCGGCCGAGGAAGCGGACCAGTTCGTCGGTCAGCTGGTCGACCGCCGCGACCAGGAAGCCGGCGCCGCCGCAGGCGGGGTCGAGCACGGCGAAGTCGAGCAGCCCGGCGGCGGCCGCCTGCTGGTCGGTGGCGGCCAGCTTCCCGATCCGCTCCAGGTGCGCCCGGAAGGCCGGCACGACCGTCTGCCCGACCAGGTGGCGGACCAGCTCGGGGCGGGTGTAGTAGACGCCGCCGCCCTTGCGGTCCCCCTCGTGGGCCTGCCAGCGCAGCTCGCCGGCGTCGCCGGCGGCCAGCCGCAGGGAGCGCAGGCCCTCGTAGAGGTGGCCGAGATCGACGGCCTCGAGGGCCGCCGGGTCGCGCCCGAGGCCGAGCAGGACGGCGGCGACCTCGGGGTCGGCCAGCAGCGCCTGCTGGAGGCTGCCTGCGCCGGGGGCGCCGTCGCCGGCCGTCTCGTCCAGGCCGCCGAGCGCGGCGCCGGAACGGTCTGCGCAGCGCAGGAACAGGGCCCGGAACAGCAGCGTGAGGGCCGCATGCTCCAGCTCCTGGCGGAGCTGCCCGCTGGCCGGGTCGAGGCCCCGCGACCGCGCCAAGCGGCCGAGCGCCCGGCCGAGGGCCGGGAGCACGGTCTGCCGGATGGTGCCGTCCAGGCGCCGGCGCAGGGCGGAGGCGGCCTCGCGGGCCTCCCGCTGGAGGGCGGCGAGCTGATCGTCGGCCAGGTAGTCGGAGCCCAGCAGGGCCAGGTACGGCCGCTGGCCGTCCGGCAGGGCGCCGGCGTCCAGGTCGAGGAGGCGGGCCGAGGCGGCACCGGTCGTCGGGTCGGCGTGGAACAGCCGCAGGCGCCGCCGGCAGACCAGCAGGCCGAAGGGGAGGCCGGCGGCGGCGCAGTGATGCAGCAGCACGCCGACGGGCGAGCGGCCGTCCTGGTCGAGGCGGTCGAACTCCGCCGGGTTCCCCAGCCGGTGGACCACCGCGACCGGCCGGCCGGCGTGGCGGGCGAGCCAGCCGCGACGCCCCCGTCGCTCCAGCTGGTAGCCGAGCGCGGCGAGCACGCCACGCCAGTCGACGTCCCGACCGATCCCCTCGGTCGCCTCCCTGGCCCGCCGCCAGCGCGCCGGGTCTCCCCTGAGGCGCCGGTCGAGGACGTCAAGGCTGAGCAGGTCGCGAAGCTCCACGCCGGGCACGCCGGAACCATAGCAGCGACCTGCCCGCAGGGGCGGCGGTTGAGCTGGCGGGACGGGCGCTGCTACCCTCGGCGCGCGCCGGGCCTTGCCGGGCCTTGCAGCGTTGCGTTTCCGAACCCGCCAGAGGAGGCC
>DASYRU010000367.1:0-4817 GCA_036004165.1 Actinomycetota bacterium | reverse complement strand
GTCGTAGCGTGGTGCCGTACCGACCGACGGGGACGGAGGTTGCGCGCGTGCCGGACAGGAACATCCGTGTCGTCCAGTTGCGGCTGGCGGTCACCGCCGAGGATTACGACCACGCGCTGCGGTTCTACCGTGACGTCCTTGGCATGCCCGAGCTCGGCGCCTTCGCGTCCCCGGGTGCCCCGGGTGGGCGTGTCACGATCCTCGACGCCGGCCGGGCCACGCTCGAGCTTGCCGATCCCCCGTATGCCGCATACATCGACCAGGTCGAGGTTGGACGGCGCGTGGCCGGCCCGATCCGTGTCGCCTTCGAGGTCGCCGATGCGGCGGCGGCGGCGGGCGCTGCCGAAGACGCCGGCGCACGCGTGCTGGCAGCGCCGACCACGACACCGTGGAGCTCGTCGAACGCGCGCCTCGAAGCGCCAGCGGGTCTGCAGATCACCCTCTTCGCCGAGCTCGGCGATTCGGACTGAGTGCGCGGCTCGGGCAGGCGTGGCTCAGCGTTCCCGCTTCAACTTGCGCCAGCCGCCGGCGCGGTTGTTGGCGATGATCTGCTTGAACATGGCGGTGAGGGCGGGCGCGTTGATCGTTTCGTCCTGGCGGACGGCAACGGTGCGGGCGGTCTGGTTCTCGTGGCCGCCGGTGATGATCCCCTCGGGGTCAGGGACGATGCCGCCGTCGTAGAGAAACACGTTGACGTGGTCCTTCGCCGCCAACAGGGCGCAGATGTTGCCCTGCAGGACGAAGTACGGACGGTTGCTGAACTTGATGGTCTCGGCGACGTCGCGGTCGGCGGCGTGGACCAGCTCGCGGACCTCGCGGCAGATGGCCTGCTGCCAATCGGGCAGGGCGGCGATGTAGTCGTCGACGCGTGGGTCGGCCGTGTAGGTCATGGGGCCACCATACCTCCCGCCCTCGTCTCCGGCTGGGCTGCCATCCTGACCGCCGCCTCCGCGTCCCCTCGGCCGCCAGTTGGGGTACTACCAGCGCCCGAGCCTTCCGCACGTCAGTGGCAGCTCGGCGGAAGGGAGCTGGTTACCGTGGTGGCGAGACCCGGTAAGGTACCGGCCAGGACGGCGGACAGCGGCCCGTGTGCCGAGAGGTGCCGTGACCGAAACTGAGGACGCCAGCGTCCGGACCGTGGCGGTCGCGGTCGCCGCGAACCTGCTGGTCGCCGTGGCCAAAGCCGTCGCCGCGGCGCTCACCGGCTCGGCGGCGATGCTCGCCGAGACAACCCACTCGATCGCGGACACCTTCAATGAGGTGCTGCTGTACGTCGGTCTGCGCCACGGCGCGCGTCCCGCCGACGACCGGCACCCGTTCGGCTACGGGCAGGCCCGTTACTTCTGGTCGTTGCTCGCGGCCGTTGGCATCTTCGTGGTCGGCGGGCTGTTCGCGATCGCCGACGGCGTCCAGACCCTCCGCGACCCCGAGCCGGTCACCAACGTGCCGGTGGGCGTGGCCGTGCTGCTGGTCTCCGCCGGGTTGGAGGGTCTGTCGTGGCGCACGGCGCGCCGGCAGTTGCGGGCGGAGGCCACCGCCCGCCACCTCGACCTCGGCGAGTACCTGGCCACCTCCTCGGACCCGACGCCCGCGGCGGTGTTCCTGGAGGACTCGGCCGCGCTCATCGGCCTGGCGCTGGCCCTGGTGGCGCTGCTGCTCCACGTCATGACGGGGTCGGCGGTGTGGGACGGTGCGGCCAGTCTGCTCATCGGGCTGCTGCTGATCGTGGTGGCCTACCTGCTGATGCGCCGCAACGGCGCGTTGCTGATCGACGAGGCGGCCCCGGCCGACGTCCGCGAGCGGCTGTGGCAGGCGGTGGCTCGGGAGCCGTGGGTGGCCGAGGTGGCCGAGCTGACCGCGGTGTACATCGGGCCCAGGCAACTGCTGGTGCTCGCCCACGTCGTGCCGGTCGACGGTACCGACCTGACCGCGAGCGTCGGGCGGCTGCGGCGCAGGCTGCTGGCAGTGCCCGCGATCGCCGCGGTGGAGATCACGCCCGTCGAGCGGGCTGACTGAGCTGATCGGTCCAAGGCCACCCCCGACGCCGGGAACCTCCGGGACGCCCGTTCCGCAGCGGTCCGCCACCCAGGCTAGCCGCCGCCGGCGCTGCGCCAAGATCCAGCCGCCACAGGACCGTCGAAGCTTGGCTGGGGCGGCTCGTTCGACCCAGGCGGGACATCGCCGCGAGTGAGCCGTAGATTTGTGGATATGGAACCGCACGAGCTGAAGGAGGCCTTGCTCAATCGCGCGCTCGAGAGCGCCGGTATCGAGCGGGAGAACTGGCGCCCCGCCCGCGGCGTGGACGAGAACCGGCGAACGGTCGAGGCTGTCTACGCCTACTACGGGCGGCTGTTCCTCGACCACCCACACCTCAAGTGGGCCGGCATGGCAAACATGATCGGCCCGACCTTCGTCGCCGGCTTCCGGGACCTCGGGTTCCTCCCAGAGGTCGGGCGCAGGGCGGTGCACGCGGTGTTCGGGCGGGCCTCGCGAAGCCTCGCCAGGCGCGCCGCGGGCGACCTCGGCTTCTACGAGACGACGTTGCTCACCATGCAGAAGAAGATCTTCGAGGACCAGGCGACGATGCACGAGGCGTACGTCGCCGACGGCGTCCGGCAGATCGAGGAGCTCTACCGCGCGCGGATCATCGACGCGGCCACCCTCGAGGCGTGGCGGCAGATCGACGCCGGCCGCCGCAACAGCGACCCGGCGCTGGTCGATCGCGGCAACCGCACGCTGCTGTTCCGCGAGCAGTTCGACATCATCGACCGCTTCTACCTCCAGATGTTCCGGTACCACTGGCCGGAGGGTCCGACCTTCACCTATCTACTGACGCTCGCCGGGGCGCCGTCGGTGCCCGGTACCGACTCCTACCCCGAGCGGTACCCGCTCACGGTCGTCGCGCGGCTACCGCGAGCCGCGATCAGCCTGCGAACGCCGCTGGCCGACGGCAACATCGCGGTGTTCGCCAACCGCTGGAAGCTGATCGACGACGACACGCTGCCGGACTACCTCGCCTTCGTGCGCGACCACGCAGACGAGGCGCGCGCGCTGGTGGCCACCCCGGTCTCCCAGCGGACGACCCGCTATCGGCTGCTCGCCCGCACCGGCCGGCTGGTCGCTGCGGCGCTGACCCGCTGGGACGTGGACGTCGGTCCCCTGCCGTCCCACCCGCGTACGCTCGCCGTCGCTGGCACCAAGCCGCTGCTGGCGGCCGAGACCGGCGGCACGGTTCTTGACCTGTCCGGCCCGCCCACCCGCGAGTCCGCCGGCTTCGCGGAGGGCGCCGACAGCCGGGTCTGGATGAATCCCAACCGCCGGCCGTTCGACGTCGCAGTCGCGCTGCCTGGCGGGCGCTTCTATCGCGCCCGGGCGGAGCTGGCGGTGATGCTCAGCTCGACCCGCGCTGGCGATCCCGACCGGCTGACGGTGCAGCTTCCATCCGCCGGCCTGGAGGCTACCGAGCGGCTGATCACCCAGTACGCCGCCGAGTGGGGCTTCCCCACCGACGCGGTGGCCGGCTGGCGCACCGGCGCGGAGCGTCGTCCGTCGAGCGACCGGGACTACAGCACCCACGTGTTCACCCCCGACGATATCGGCTTTGTCCACCTCGAGTTCCAGGTCGCTCACCACGTGCGCGAGAACGCCCTCGTCGTCGCGGCGCTGTTTTCGTGGGAGCGCCAGGTCGCATAACCCATGGCTGGCTTCCGGGACTGCCTTCCTTGCGCCGGAGAGATGCCGCCGGTCGCTCGACGTCGCCTGCCGACGCCAGATGACGTTGCGTTGCGATGCGCCGGTCTCCAACCCGCAGTTCTGCGCTCGCGACCGCGGCATGGCCGGGCATGCCACCCGGCAGATGCAGACCCCTCTGCAGGGGCTCCAGCTCCGTCGCCCTCATCCCCAAACGGTTAACTGCCCCCAACTCGCGCTCGTCCATGGCCGATTGCAGCTAGCTGGTAGCTCCAGAGACGGGGTGGCCGGGAGCGAGGATGGGTGCTGGCCGCGAAGACAGCGGGTGAAGCGAGTGTGATGCTTGGCGTCCTGAGGGCACAGCAAGAGGCTGGGGGCCGACATGGAGCGCACAGACTGGGTGGACGTGGGGCTCGACGCGGCGCAGGCCCAATTCCTCATGATGACCGCGATCACGCACCATCGATTCAGCTCGCCGCTCTGGGGCGAGGACGAGGTTCGGAAGCTCCACGCCGAGCTCGCGGAGATCGACTTGGCCGTGGCGCAGGTGGCCTCGGCGGAGTCGGCGGCGAAACTGCGCGTCGATCGTCTCTTCGCCAACAACGTCGGCCCGTGAGCGCTCTGGCCTTCGAATGAACGCCGGCGTCCGGAGGCGGCGGCGCGCTCGTTGATGTCCGGGCAGTCCAGGTCCGGTGGCGGCGGCGGGATGGGGGTTGGGTGGACGGGGCGCGGGCCGGGTTCGCCTGCGCTGCTCGTGGCCTGCTGGCGGGCAGAAGGCCGCCTTGCTGTCGGCGGTGCCCGCTACCATGCCGCCATGCCGACACTGCTGAGCCTGGACGATCACCTGGGGGCGCTGGTGCGCAGCGGCGCCGCCTTGCGCCAGGCCGCCGCCGCAGCCGGGCTTGATGCCAAGGTCCCCACCTGCCCCGCCTGGGACGTCACCAAGCTGGTGATCCACCAGGGCATGGTGCACCGGTGGGCGGCAGCCAACCTGCGCGGCGAGCGCGACCACGACACCGCAGCCTCCCAAGCCGAGGGCAGGGCCGCTGCCAGGCTGCTCGACTGGTACTCGCAGGGCCTGGCCGCCTTGGTCGATACCTTGCGGGCGACCGCCGAGGACGCCAAGG
>DASYRU010000366.1:0-13395 GCA_036004165.1 Actinomycetota bacterium | reverse complement strand
GAGGTGAACGAGCCGCCCGAGGCGATCTGGGTGTGCGCCCACGGGACCGTGTACGGCGTGGACATGTAGGTGGCGTTGGCCACGTACATGCACCCGGTCGGGCCGGCGACGACCGTGTTCTGCCCGGCGGCCTTGAGCACCGCCCGGTACTCGATCGCCGGGCCGCAGCCGGCGCAGGTGCGGTGCCCGGCCTGGTAGGGGTCCTCGACGGGCAGGTCGGGCAGGTAGTGCCGGTCGCGGCCGACGTCGTCGTCGACCGTCGTCGCGCGGCCCTGCTCGTCGAAGAGCGGCAGGTACTGGCGGACGACATCCTGGGTCAGGGTCATCGGTCCATCCTCCTCATTCCTCGAAGCCCGCCCAGTGGGTGGCCTTCTCCACCTGGCCACGCTCCATGGCGGCCACCATCTTGTCTGCCATCCAGTCGAACTCCTTGGCCGGCACGGTCTCGCCGCCGAGGCCGGCCATGAACGAGGTGACCAGCGGCCGGTTGTGCGGCGAGTGGTACAGCGCGGTGGTGACGTCGAGGGACAGGATCCCGCCGTAGCTGGCGCCGCCCAGGCCCAGGTTGGTCTCGACCACGCCGACGACCTTGGCGCGGGCGAGCGCCTGCTGCAGGTCCTCGGTGGGGAACGGCCGGAACCACAGCAGCCGGGCCATGCCCGCCTTGATGCCGCGCTCGCGCATCGCCTTCACGGCGGTCGTGCAGGTGACCGCGTGGCCGCCCTGGATGACGAACACCACCTCGGCGTCCTCCAGGAGGTAGCCCTCCACGAACGGCGGGTAGTGCCGGCCGAAGGTCTCGCCGAAGCTCGCGGTCTTCTCGCGGATGATGTCCAGCGCGGTCTCCATGGCGCGGGCGCGCTCGAGTTGCAGCGGCGGCCCCTGCTCGGGGTGGATCTGCGGGCCGTGGGAGACCGGCCTGTGCGGGTCCAGCGCGAACGGGTGCCGGTAGGGCGGGAGGAACTCGCGGACCTGCGCCGGCTCCGGCAGCTCGACCATCCCGGAGATGTGCGACACGAAGTAGCCGTCCTGGCAGATCATCTGTGGCAGCAGCAGGCGCGGGTCCTCGCCGATGGCGTAGCCGAGCAGGGTCTTGTCGAACACCTCCTGCGGCGTCGACGCCCAGCCCATGAGCCAGCCCATGTCCCGGGTGCACAGCGCGTCGGTGTGCTCGGAGCCGAAGTCGCCCGGCGGGTCGAGGGTGCGGTCGGCGATGGCCATCTGGATGGGGATCCGCGCCCCGGACGTGGGCGAGTACAGCTCGTAGGCGTAGGTGACGCCCACGCCCGAGGAGCCGGTGTACGCGCGGGCGCCGGAGGAGCCGGCGCCCAGCGCCGCGGAGAGCTGCGCGTGCTCGCCGTCGGCGTGGATGAACTCGGCGTCCAGGAGGCCCTCGGCGATGAACTGCGCGAGGTTCATCATGATCGCCGTGTACGGCCGGATGGGGTAGGCGGTGATCACGTCGACGTCGGCGAACAGCGCGGCGTGCGCGGCCGCGCCACAGCCGTTCATGCGCTTGGTCGTCCCAGAGAGGTGGATGATCCGCTGGTCGTGCGCGAGCACGGGGTCGATCTCCGGCTCGGTGGCCGCGGCCGTGACGATTCTCTCGGCCAAGGTCCTATCCCTCCCCGTTGCCGTTGCCGTTGCCGGCCGCGTGGCGCGTGGCCCGCCGCGCGGCGTCGTACTCGGCGATCGCCTGCTCGTGGATGCGGGCGATCGGGATGGACTGCTCGGCGTGGGCGCCGTCGTAGGGGGCGAAGGCCGTCTCCATCCGCTGCACGTCGTCCTGGTCGGCGAAGTCCAGCTCCGGGACCTTCTCCAGGCAGCCGGTCGGGCACTCCTGCACGCACACCAGGCAGCCCTTGCAGTACTTGGTGCGGATCGAGTAGTGCCCGTTCTCGCGCGCGTCCCGCATCACGCTGACGTCCGGGCAGACGATGTAGCAGTTGTCGCAGCCGTTGCAGACCCCGCAGCTCATGCACCGGTCCGCCTCGGCCATCGCCTGCTCGGTGGAGTAGGCCAGGGTGACCTCGGTCTCCTGGTCCCTGACCCGCTCGGCCGGCGGGACCATGGGCGCCTCGATGCGCGGCGCGTGCTTGAAGTACGCGGTGTTGAGGCGCTCGTAGGGTATGACCTCGACCGGGTCCGGCGGGGTCAGCTCGGTGGCGCGCAGCACCTTGTCGATGTTGCGGGCGGCGCGCTTGCCGTCGCCGAGCGCGTCGACCACCATCGCGGGGCCGCGGACGATGTCACCACCGGCGAAGATGTTGCCCTCCACGCGCCCGTAGTCGTCGGCCTGGAGCAGGCCGCGCTCGTTCAGGTGGTCCGGCGCCCAATCCAGGTTCTGGACCTGGCCGATGGCGAACATGACCGTGTCGCACTCGACCTGGAACTCGGTGTCGGGGATGACCTCCGGCTTGACGTTGCCGTGCTCGTCCTTTGCCAGCCGCGCCTGCGCCAGGACCGCGCCGGTGACCACGCCATCGTCGCCCAAGATGCGGACGCAGGCGGTGCCGGGCTGCAACCGCACGCCCTCCTCGACGGCCTGCTCCAGGTCGTCGGGTTCGATCAGCAGCTCGTCCCTGGCCTCGAGGCTCACGATGGTGACCTCGTCGGCGCCCAGGCGCAGGGCGGAGCGGGCGGTGTCGGAGGCGGTGTTGCCGCCGCCGATCACCAGGACCTTCTTGCCGACCTTCACGGGCCGGCCGTAGCCGGCCTCGCGCAGGAACTCCAGCCCGCCCATGACGCCGCGCAGGTCGCTGCCTTCCACCGGGAGGCGGCGGCCGACGTCCTGGCCGACGGCGAGGAAGGCGGCGTCGTAGCCGCCGAGGTCCTCCCAGGTGACGTCGGTGCCGACGCGGGTGTTGCAGCGGATCTCGATGCCGCCGAGCCGTTCGATCTTGGTGATCTCGGCGTTGAGGACCTCCTCGGGCAGGTGCCAGTGCGGGATGCCGCCGCGCAGCATGCCGCCCGGCTTGGCCTGGGCCTCGAGGACCGTGACCCGGTAGCCCATGCGGCGCAGGTGGTAGGCGCAGGCGAGCCCGCCGGGCCCGGAGCCGACCACGGCGACGTGCTTGCCGTTGAGCGACGGCAGCGTCGGCGCGATCGGGTCGTCGGCCAGCGCCAGGCCGAAGTCGCCCAGGTAGCGCTCGACGTTGCGGATGCCGATGGGCTCGTCGTGGTCCTTGCGGTTGCAGGCGCTCTCGCACGGGTGGTAGCAGACCCGGCCGGTGACCGCCGGCATCGGGTTGTCCTCCAGGATGGTCAGGTAGCCATCCAGGAAGCGTTCGTGCTTGACGAGGTCGAGGTACTTCTGGATCTGCTCGCCCGTGGGGCACGCGTTGTTGCAGGGCGGCATCTTGTCGCGGTAGACGGGCCGGAAGAAGCGGAAGTTCCCGGTCGGGAACAGCTCCTGGCCGGCCTCCTCGGTGGGTGCCGGCGTCACGCCGGCGAACGGGAGCCGCAGGTGGTCGGGGATCCTGGTGTTCCTGACTGACATACGCGCGTACCTCGAGGTCCGGTGGCGGGCGTGGCTGGCGGCGTTCTCAGGTCGGCGCGGTGGCGGCGGCGCGCCGCTCGGCGTAGTCCAGGACCGTGTGCTGTTCCGCCCCGCGTCTGAAGGCGGCCTGGTCGTAGACCGTCTGCTCGACGGCCTCGAGCGGCAGCACGCCGGTGGCGGCGGTCAGCGCGCCGATCAGCGGCGCCGCGATGCCGATCCCGACCTCGCTGCGCTCGCTCGCGCCCTCGGTGGACATGCGGTCGTAGGCCAGCTGCCCGAGGTCGCGGACGAACATCCAGGGGCTCCGGCCGATCTGCTCGGCCAGGGCGACGGCGTCGACCACCACCAGCTTGCTCAGCTTGGCGAGCATCGACTCGGGCAGGAAGCGCAACAGGTACTCGGGGTCACGGGCGGAGTTGACCACCAGCACGCCCTGCCCGTCGCGGGTGCCCCTGAAGAAGTTGACCCCCTTGATGAGCGTCTCCTCGACCAGGACGACCCAGTCGGGGTGGGGGTTCTCGTACACGAAGCGGTCGACGATGGGCTCGTCACCGAACCGCGCGTACTTGCGGATGAGGCAGTTGGTGCGGTCGGGGTCGTCGACGTAGTCGCTGATGTAGTGCGAGAAGAGGCCGGAGTTGCTGGCGGCGGTGGCCATGCAGTTGACGACGTCCCGGGCTTCCTTGTCCATGATGATGCCGCGGGTCCAGACCGTGATCTCGTGGTACACGTCTCGTCCTTCCGTCGTCCTTGAGCGTGCCGGGGACGTGGATCCCGCGCGTCGTTGCGCTTTGGGCGGAGGCTGCTCGTGTGAGATCGCGAACGTCTACAGTATACAGTCTTCGCCCGGCTCGGTCTCAACGCGCCGCCGCGCGATCAGTAGGCTTGCCGGAGGCAGCTACCCGGTGCGCAGGCGAGGAGGAGTCGGATGCGCAACCACGCGCGGGCGGTCGCCTACCGGTGGCGCGGCGACTTCGGCAACGCGGAGCTCAACGCCCTGCACGCGGAGGCGTTCGAGCATCCGGTGCTGCAGGACGACGACTGGAGCACGCAGGTGCAGCGGCACAGCCTCGGCTGGGTCTGCGCCAGGGACGGCGGCCGCCTGGTCGGCTTCGTCAACGTGCCGTGGGACGGCGGGATCCACGCCTTCATCCTCGACACCATGGTCGCCACCGGCGTGCGGCGGCGTGGCGTCGGGACCGAGCTGGTCGCCGTCGCCGCCAGGGAGGCCCGCGCCGCCGGGTGCGTGTGGCTGCACGTCGACTTCGAGGAGCACCTGCGGGGGTTCTACTTCGACGCCTGCGGGTTCACCCCCACCCACGCAGGGCTGATCGCGCTGGACCCCTCTTGAGGAGGTGCGAGGCATGACCAGGTACGTGGCGCTGCTGCGCGGCATCAACGTCGGCGGTCGCACCAGGGTCGCGATGGCCGACCTGCGGCGGCTGGCGCTCGACCTCGGTCACGCCGAGGTGGAGACGTACCTACAGTCCGGCAACCTGCTGTTCAGCTCCCCCGCCGGGAAGCCGGCGCGGCTGGCCGGGGAGATCGAGCGGCGCATCGCCAAGGACCTCGGCCTCTCCGTCACCGTGCTGCTGCGGACCGGGGACGAGCTTGAGCGGGTGGCCGCCGGCAACCCGTTCCTTGGTCGATCCGCCGACCCCGCCAAGCTGCACGTCACCTTCCTGGCCGAGGCGCCCGACCCCGAGCGGGCGGCCCAGCTGGAGGCGCCCGCCGGCCAACCCGACCAGCTCTCGCTGACCGGCCGGGAGGTCTACCTGCACACCCCCAACGGCTACGGCCGGAGCAAGCTGAGCAACGCCTTCCTGGAGAAGCGCCTCGGCGTGGCCGCCACCACCAGGAACTGGAAGACGGTCGGCAAGCTCCGCGACCTCGCCAGCTCCGCCGTTGAAGGCCCGTAGCCAGGACCAGAGAGGGCGCCATCAGACGCCAAGGCTACGGTCGCAGGCGGCTACCCAGGGCGGACCTCAACGAACCCGGCGGCGTTGAAGTCGCCGTCGAAGGCGAGCGCTTCGCGGATCCGGCGCCGCCGCATGAACGCGAAGCTCGTTGCGTCGACGAAGGAGTACTCGCGCTCGTCATGCCGACGAAGCCAGCGCCACGCCTCTGACTCCGTGGCCGCGTCGACGTGCACCACCTCGACCTCGGGCAGCCGGGCGAGGCGGTCGATGAACCCCACCGCCGCCAAGTGGCCAGCGCGCCTGCGCAGCAGCCTCCAGGTCTCACCTACGACATGGTTGGAGACAAGGACGTGTCCAATGCCGGCTCGCACAAGAGCCCTCGCGTCGCCATGGTGGCGGTCGCGGCGCTCCTGGAGCGCGAACCAGAAGCTGGTGTCGGCGAACCTCACGCCTTCGGCCCGTAGATCACGTCGTCGATGTCGTCAACGGGGTCATCGTCCAGCCAGCCGGTCATGGCCTCCCAGGGATCGTCAGGAGATGGCGCGGCGGGGCGGACCGCCCGCGCGATGCACGACCGGATGAGGGCGGCCTTGGAGACACCTCGTCGGGCGGCTTCCGCGGCGACCGCGGCATCGAGCGCCTCATCGATGTGAATCTGGATCCGTCGCATGACCGCGATTATACACACCTCTGCTTCGGATGGTGTGTATCCGCCTGCCGGCCGAGCGCCCGCCACAGCCGCTCCGGCGTGTAGGGGGGGTCGAGGTGGCGGATCCCGAGGGGGGCGAGCGCGTCGGCGACGGCGTTGGCGATCACCGCCGGGACCGCGATCGCGCCGCTCTCCCCCAGCCCCTTGACCCCGAGCGGGGTGAAGGGCGAGGGGGTCTCCTGCAGCTCGCTCTGGACCGGCGTGGCCTCCACCGCCGACGGCAGCCCGTACACCGTCAGGCTGCCGGTCAGCAGCTGCCCCTGGTCGTCGTGGACGGCCTCCTCGAACAGCGCCTGCCCGAGCCCCTGGACCGCGGAGCCACGCACCTGCCCCTCGGCCAGCAGCGGGTTCACCACCCGGCCGCCGTCGTCGACGCCCACCAGCGAGTGCACCTGGAGCCTGCCGGTCTCCCGGTCGATCTCCACCACCGCCGCGTAGGCGCCGAAGGGGAACACCGGCCCTGGCAGCTGGAAGCGCACGCCGGCCTCCAGCCCCGGCGGCAGGCCGGCCGGCAGCCGCGACGGGTCAGCCGCAGCGGCGGCGACCTCCGCCAGGGTCAGCGACCGGCCCCCGGACGCCACCAGCGCGCCGTCCCGCAGCCGGACGTCGTCGGGGGC
Source organism: Actinomycetota bacterium (assembly GCA_036004165.1). Taxonomy (GTDB): domain Bacteria; phylum Actinomycetota; class CALGFH01; order CALGFH01; family CALGFH01; genus CALGFH01. The sequence continues at coordinate 6,651 of DASYRU010000366.1, read as the reverse complement.
GACCCCGAGCAGCGCCGCCGCGACCCGCACCGCCTGCTCACCCACCTGGCGGGCCGCCAGGTGGACGGCGGACCCGCCGGTGGTGACCGACCGGCTGGCGTAGGTGCCCATCCCCTCGGGGACGGTGCGGGTGTCGCCCGCCTCCACGGTCACCGCCTCCGGCGCCAGCCCGAGCGCGTCGGCGGCGATCTGGGCGAAGGTGGTCTGGTGGCCCTGCCCGTGCGAGGTCGAGCCGGTCCGGACCAGGACGTTCCCGTCCGGCCCGACGGCGACGGAGCCGCGTTCCCACAGCCCCGCGCCGGCGCGTTCGACGAACACGCACAGGCCGATGCCGAGCAGCCGACCGGCGCTGCGGGCGGCGGCCTGCTGGCGGCGGCGCTCGCCGTAGCCGAGCAGCTGGCAGGCGCGGTCCAGCGCCCTGCGGTAGTCGCCGGAGTCGTAGGTGAAGCCGAGCGCGGTGGTGTGCGGGAACCGCTCCGGCGGGATGAAGTTGCGCCGCCGCAGGTCGGCGGGATCCACGCCGAGCTCGGCCGCGGCCAGGTCGGCGAGCCGTTCGGCCACGTAGGCGCCTTCCGGACGGCCCGCCCCACGGTAGGGCCCGGTCGGGACCTTGTTGGTGGCCACCCCCATCACCTCCACGTCCGCGGCGGGGACGTCGTAGGCGCCGGTCAGCAGCATGGCGGTGGTCACCGGCGGCGCGGCGGTGATCGGGTACAGGTAGGCGCCGAGGTCGGCGAGCACCCTGGCGCGCAGGGCCAGGAACCGGCCGCTGGCGTCGACCGCCAGCTCGGCCTGGATCTCCTGGCCGCGGCCCTGGTAGGCGCCAAGGAAGTTCTCCGAGCGGTCCTCGACCCACTTGACCGGGCGGCCGAGCCGCATCGCCAGGACGGCGGCAAGGGCCGCCTCCGGCGCCAGCGCTCCCTTGCTGCCGAAGGCGCCGCCGACGTCGCGGACCACCACCCGGATGCGTTCGGGGGGTCGCCGCAGGACGGCCGCCAGGTGGCGCAACGGCCGGTGGGGGTCCTGCGCCGACAGCCAGACGGTGAGCAGGTCGCCGGCGGCGTCGTAGTCGGCGACCGCGCCACGGACCTCGATCGGGGCCGCGACCAGCCGCGGCATCCGGAAGCGGCCGCCCACCACCCGGTGGGCCGTCCGGAAGGCGCCGTCCACGTCGCCGTGCCTGCGCGTCCAGCGCAGCAGCAGGTTGCCCTTGGCCTGCTGGTGCAGGCGCACCGGCGAGGCCAGCGCCGCATGCGGGTCCACCAGCACCGGCAGCGGGTCGTAGTCGACCGGGACCAGCGCGGCGGCGTCCTCGGCGGCCGCCCTGCTCTCGGCGGCGACCACCGCCACCGGCTCCCCGGCGAACCGGACCCGCCCGCCGGCCAGCAGCGGGATCGGGGCCTCGGCGAGCTCGGCCCCCTCCAGCGGGTTGAGCGGCATCGGGTCGAGTTGGCCGGCGAGGTCGGCGACGGTCAGCACGGCCAGCACGCCCGCCGCCCGCCGCGCCGCCGCCGTCTCCACCTGCCCGAGGCGGGCGTGGGCGAGGGGGCTGCGGACCACCACCGTGTGGGCCATGCCGGGCAGCGCCAGGTCGTCGACGTAGGCCGCCTCGCCGCGCAGCAGCGGCGGGTCCTCGCGGCGCAGCAGCGGGCGTCCCACCCAGCCGCTCATCCGGCCAGGCGCTCCCGCAGCCAGTCAGCGGCCAGCGGCTGGTAGCGGTAGGGCAGGTTGTTGCAGACGTGGTTGCCGTCCTCGAACATCACCAGCTCGCCGTTGGGCGCCTCGGCCGCCACCCGCTCGGCCTGCCGCCACGGGATCAGCCGGTCCAGCCTGCCGAAGATCACCAGCAGCGGCTGCCGCAGGCGCGGCAGGACCGGGGCGAGGTCCAGCCGCCTGGCGGCGCGCTCCCCCGCCGCCTGGTCGGCCGCGCCGGCGTGGTGCAGGAAGGTCTCGCGGGTCAGCTCCGGCAGGCCGGCCCAGCAGTCGCCGAAGTTGTAGGGCCCGCCGATCGCCACCACCGCCCGGATGCGCGGCTCGAACGCGGCCGCGCGGGGCGCGTAGTAGCCGCCGAGGCTCACCCCCACCGCCCCGACCCGACCGAGGTCGAGGTCGTCGCGGCCCTCCAGCCGGTCGAGGGCGGCGCCGACCGCGGTCTCGTAGTCCGGCCGGATGTGGGTGCGGTAGCCGGTCTCGCCCTGGCCGGGGCCGTCCAGCGACAGGGTGGCCATGCCGCGCTCCAGGAACACGTTCTCCCAGTTGAAGAACTCCTCCTTGGTGGAGTCGAGGCCGGGCAGCAGCAGCGCGACCGGCGGGCGTCCGGCGCCGCCCGGGCGCCGCAGCGTCCCCACCATCACGGTCCCTTCGAAGGGGACCTGCAGGCGCTCGGCGGCCGGGTCCAGCAGGCGGTGGGCGCGGCGCAGCGCCGCCACCGCCAGGTCGGCGGCGTCCCGGTGGCGGCCGAGGTCGACCATCCAGACGAACTTGGCGAAGTGGTAGGAGAGCGCGGCGCGGACCCAGGCGCGCCCGGCGGTCAGCGTGCGGCCCCGCTGCTCGGCCTCGCGGCCCAGCCGGGCGTGCAGGTCGCCGTTGGCGACCCAGGCGTCCAGCCACCCCGACCACTGCTCGAGCGGGGCGGTCACCCGGGCGAAGTCGTTGGGGTCGACCCCCTGGGCCACGAACCGCGGCCCCCAGTTGGCCACCGCCGCCTCGATGCGGGCGTCAGGCACCGGCGAGCACCTCCTGCGGGTCGAACCCGAGGTCGCGGAGCAGCACCATGGCGGCGTTGCGGCCTGGCGCCGCCGATACCGACCCGCCCGGGTGGGTGGTGGCGCCGGTCTGGTAGAGGCCGGGGATGGGGGTGCGGTGGCCCGCCCATCCCGGCGCCGGCCGCAGCGCGCCCGACTGCGCCGGGCCCATGTCGCCGCCGTGGCAGGAGCCGTGCCAGTTGTGGGGGTTGAACCGCTCCAGGTCCAGGGGGCTCTTCACGTGGCTGGCGAGGATCGCGTCCTGGTCGAGGTTGGGCGCGTAGCGGCGCAGCGCGGCCAGGTTCGCCTCGGCCACCTCTTCCTTGAGCTGGTCCCAGCGCTGCGGGCCGCCGGCCAGCTCGTACGGCTGGAAGCCGACCACCTTCAGGGTGTGACGGCCGGCCGGCGCCCTCGACGGGTCGGCGACGGTCGGCGCCAGCACCAGCAGCACCGGGTCGTCGGTGGCCAGCAGGCCTCTGGTGAACTCCGAGCCGACGCGGAGCATCCGCTGGACCGACTGCGGCGTCCCCGCCGCCACCGAGGCGATCTCGCCGCCGTCCACCGGGAACCTGGGCGGCTGCGCGGTGGCGTAGTGGGCGACGAACATCGAGGTGCCGGCCTGCCAGGTGTCGATCCCGTGGCGGAAGTCGTCGTCCCAGACGGCGGCCGGCGCCATCTCGACCAGCTGCTTGACGTGGACGGTGGACAGCACCGCGCGGGCGGCCCGGTGCCGCTGCCCGCCGGCGCTCTCCACGCCGACGCAGCGGCCGCCCTCCAGCAGCAGCCCGGTCACCGGCGTCCCGGTCAGGAGGGTTGCGCCGTTGGCCTCAAGGAACCGGGCGAGCGCCAGGGGCAGCGCCGCCGACCCGCCCTTCGGCAGCGTCCAGCTGTGCCGCTGGCGGCCGAACGTCAGCGAGTAGGCCAGCGAGCCGGTGCCCGGCCGGTCGACCGGCTGCACGGTCATGAAGCTCATCCACAGCAGGAAGGCGCGGGTGTGCTCGTCTTCGAACTGGTCGCTGATGACCTCCCAGGCGCTCATCGCCTGCCGCCGCAGCCAGCTGGCGCCGTCGGGGTGGCCGGCCAGCAGCTCCGGCAGCGGCGGCCCCCAGCCGATCGGGGTGTTGCGCCAGCGGCCGAACAGCGGTGCGACCGACTCGTAGGCGGCCAGCATCCGGCGGTAGGCGTCGGCGTCGCGCCGGGAGAAGCGGGCGAACTCCTGGCAGGTCCGGTCGGGGTCGCGCCACTGGGTCAGCCAGGCCCCGTCGGGGAACGGCACGTGCACCACCGGGTCCGGGTGGAGGTACTCGAGGCCGTAGTCCTCCAGGGGAAGCTCACGGCGCGACAGGGTGGGGCTGGCCTGGATGAGGTTGTGGGCGGTGGAGCAGGTGTCGTGCCGGAAGCCGGGAAGGGTCAGCTCCTCGGAGCTGGTGTCGCCTCCGACCGCCTCCCTGGCCTCCAGCACCAGGCAGCGCAGCCCCGCCTTGGCCAGGTAGGCCGCCGCCACCAGGCTGTTGTGGCCGGCGCCGGCCACCACGACGTCGAACTCGGCGGTCATCCGGTGTCCGCCTGCCCGCCGCCGAGTCCCAGCAGCCCGGCGGCGTTGCCGCCGAGCACGGCCCGCTCCGCCGGCTCCGGGAGGCCGAGCGCGCGGACCTCCCCGACCGGGTCGGGGGTGCCCATGTCGAAGGGCCGGTCGGAGCCGAGCAGCACCCGGTCGGCCCCCGCGTACTCGACCAGCGCCCGCAGCAGGTCGGTGTCGTGGGTGACGGTGTCGTAGTAGAGCCGCCGCAGGGAGACGTCGGGGGGCTCGCGGAGCCGGGACCTCGCCTGCGGCTGGAAGCTGTGGGCCTTCCGCAGCCGTCCACGCAGCGCCGGCAGCGCGCCGCCGCCGTGGGCCAGGACCACCCGCAGGCGCGGGAACCGCTCCAGCACCCCCGCCATCACCAGGTGCGCCCCGGCGACCGCCGTCTCCAGCGGGTTGCCGACGGTGTTCCACAGGTAGTACTGCTGCTGCAGCACCGGCAGGTCGAAGCCGAGGGTGCTCGGATGGACCAGGACGACCGCGCCGGTGGCCGCGGCGGTCTCCCAGAACGGCAGCAGCCGGTCGTCGCCGAGCCAGACGCCGCCGACGCTTGCGGCCACCTCGACCCCGCCGACGCCGGGCGCCTGCAGCAGCCGCTCCAGCTCGGCGGCGGCGGCGCCGGGGTCCTGCAGCGGCACCGCGCCGAGCGCGCTGACCCGGTCGGGATGCGCGGCGCAGAGCGCGGCCAGCGCGTCGTTCTGCACCCGGCAGGCGCGCACGGCGGCCGCCAGGTCCAGGTCGTAGGGCAGCAGCGACACCCACGGGGACAGCACCAGCCGGTCGACGCCGCACACCGCGGCCTCCTGGAGGATCTGCTCGGCGACCACGAACTCGCCGACCGCCGACCGGATCGACCTGCCGCGGAACTCCACCACCTGCGCGCCGCGCTCCCGGCGTACCGTCGGGCGCCAGGGGTCGGCCGGGTCGGCGCCGCGGGTGATCTCGGGGACGATGATGTGGGCGTGCAGGTCGACGATCACGCTGCTCCGCTCACCCCCTCGGCCCCTTCACCCGCCGGCGATCAGCACCAGCGCGCCGCCGGCCACCAGCGCGGAGCCGGCCAGCACCGGCGGGGTGATCGGCTCCAGCTGCCGGCCCACCAGCAGCGGCGCCGCCGCCATCACGGTGGGGACCGACAGCAGCCCGAGGCCGAGCACCACCGCCACCGGGACCAGCGCCACCGCGTACCACCTGCTCCAGGTCGAGACGCCCACCAGGATCCCGGCCGCCAGCTTCCAGGCGAGCGCCTCCCTGGAGGCGGCCAGGCGGCGCCGGCCCCCTGGCAGCAGCAGCAGGCCGTAGGCGAGGGTCGCGGCGACCAGGCCGATCGTCACCCCCAGCAGCGGCGAGGGCAGGCCGCGCAGCCCCTGGCGGATGAGGATCGGGCTGACCGCCCAGCACAGCGCCGTGCCCAGCCCGAACAGGGACGCCGTCCAGCCGGCGTCCGGCTCGGCTCCGCCGGCGCGGCGCAGCCGGTCCAGCTCGATCAGGTAGACCCCGCCGACGATCAGCGCGACCCCCGCCAGCGCCGGCACGCCGGGAAGCTCGTGGATGGTGAGCGCCGCGATCACCACGCCGAACAGCGGCGCGGTCGCTAGCAGCGGGCTGGTCCTGGCGGCGCCGAGCCGCTTCTGGCTGAGGTTCAGCAGCGTCCAGCCGGCCAGGAAGTGCACCAGGCCGGCAGCGGAGAAGCTCCACCAGGCCGACGCCGGCGCGGCGGCCAGCCGCCCCAGATCCTGGGTCGCCAGCGACGCCACCGCCAGTATCACCGCGCTGACCAGCAACTGCAGGAAGGTGGAGGCGTAGGCGTCCATGCCGCGGAGGGCGGCGCGGTTCACGCTCTGGAACAGGCCGAACCCGATCCCGGCCACGGCCGCCCACAACACCCCGGTCATCACCCATCGCCGGCCCGTCCGACCGGGGCCTGACCGTCCGGGGCACCCCCTCGGGGTTCCCCGGACCCCTCCGGCCCCTGGGGTTCCCCGGCCCCAGTGGGCGGTACTGGACCTGACCGCCTACCGGCTGGGCCGTCGTGGGGTTCCCCGGACCCCTCCGGTGCCGCCTTCGCCCGTCGGATGGTGCCGCCCAGGTACAGGTCGGCGATCTGCGGGTCGGCCAGGACGTCGGCGGCCGGGCCGGTCAGCCGCACGCGGCCGCTCTCCATCACCACCCCGTGGGTGGCGCTCTGCAGGCCGAGCCGCACGTTCTGCTCCACCAGCAGGATCGTCCTGCCCTGCTCCCGCATCTGCCCGACCAGGTCGTAGACCTGCCGGAGGGTTCTCGGCTCCAGGCCGAGGGAGGGCTCGTCCAGCAGCACCAGCAGCG
>DASYRU010000365.1:0-1602 GCA_036004165.1 Actinomycetota bacterium | reverse complement strand
GGTCTGGTCGAGGATAGCGGCAAGCACCCGCACGTCGTCACGCCGGATGGTGAGCATCTTGCCGTTGAAGTCGCCCCGCTGCATCTGGATCAGCGACAGGTAGCGGCCGAGGGTCTGGGCGTCCGGCTCGCGCCTGGCCTCGAGCGCCTCCAGGTCGATACAGAGCGCCTCCTCGGCGGTGGTGGCGGCGGTGCCCGCCTCGGCCACGGCGGACCCTGGGCGGGGCAGCAGGTGGTCGACGGGCACGCCGTAGAAGATCGCCAGCCGCTGCAGCCGCGGTACGGAGATGCTGCGCTCGCCCCGCTCGTAGGCGCCGAGCACGCTGGCCTTGAACTCCTTGCTCGAGCGCTGCTCGACGTCGTGCAGGGACAGGCCTTTCTGCAACCGGATGTTGCGGAGCCGCTCACCGACCTGCTCCGCGTAGCTGGGCATGCCGACCTCCCTCGCAGCTGGGCCCCGAGCGTGCGCGGACTCTAACATCGGCCCAAGTGCCCAGCAACGATCGTCCGGGCAAAGGCCTCGGCCGGCAACAGGTCACTCACATGGCGGGAAAGGCCCAGCGGCGCCGATGGGTCACTGGCGCGCGGCGGGCGCGCCGGCCAGGCGCTCCCGTTGCGGCTCGACGACGTACCTGGGGTCGGCGGCGGACTGGAAGCCGGCCTTGTAGACGGCCAGGCGTTCGAAGGCGGAGCCGGCCAGCACCGCCAGCCCTCCGGCCAGCGCCGCGCCACGCCGCCTGCCTGCCAGCGCCAGCATGGCCGCCCCCGCGGCGGTGCAGGCCTTCGCCAGCCTGGCGTAGCGGCCGGCGGGGCCCTGCCGGTACGGCTCGCCCAGCTCGCCGAGCCGCCGCTCCATCGCCGCCGCGGCGCTCAGCTCCAGCAGCGCGCCGGCGACGGCCAGGCGACGGGCCGGCCCGGCGTCGGCGGCGGGGGTGAGGATCGCGGCCGCCGACCCGGCGCTGGCCGCGGCGCTGCCGGCGAACACCAGCGGCAGCTCCCGGCCGGCCTCGTGCCACACCGGCACCGCGGTGTCGGCCAGCAGCACCGCCGTGTAGGTGGCAAGGCCGGGGCCGAGCAGGCCGGCGACCACCTCGGCGGCCCGCCCCAGCCGCGGCGCGACCCCCAGCCGGTCACTCAGGGCCGCGCCGGCGGCGGCCGGCCCGAAGCCGGCCAGCAGCCAGCTGCCGACGCTCATCGGCGAGGTCGGCTTGAAGACCCGCAGCATGTTGAGGAACCGTTCGGGCCGGCCGAGGTCGGAGACCAGCAGCGGCACGGCGGCGGCGATCCCGACGGCGGCGGCGGTGCCGGCGCCGCGCGCCAGCCGCTGGTTGCCGGCCAGCCGGGCGCCGAGCGCCAGGGTCGAGGACGCCCCCGCCAGGCCGCCGGCAAAGAAGTACCAGGGCACCTCGATCGTCCAGGCCGGCCGCTTGAGGATCGGCCGGCCGTAGTAGCTGCGGGGCTCGGCGTCGGCGGTCACCGCCGCCCCCCCGTTGACCGGGAGGGCGGAAAGCGCCCCCCCGGACCCCCCGAACCCCCGGCGAGGGCGAGTGCCACCCCGGCGACCAGCGCGCCGGCGGCCAGCGCGGCCGAGCGCCACAGCCGC
>DASYRU010000364.1:0-3071 GCA_036004165.1 Actinomycetota bacterium | reverse complement strand
CGCCGCCCGCCGCGGAGCACCAGCTCGCAGGCGTACGGCCCGGCGCCCGCCGACGGCTGCATGCTCACGAACATCCACGACGGCGAGCCCTGGTACAGGAACACCGTGCCGGCGTCGCCGAGGCGCCAGGCGCCGAACGCGCTGCCGTCGGCGACCGCCAGCGTGCGACGGTAGTCGGCGGCCAGGTCGCGGTCGCCGCTGCCGGCGGCGAAGACCCCGGCGCCGCCGACGGCGGCGGCCAGCAGCACCGCGGCGGCGACCAGCCCCACCCGCCGCCAGCGCGGCGGCCGGATCCTGGTGGGCAGCCGTTGCAGCACCCGCGACTCGAAGCCCGCCGGCGGCTCGCCGGCCGGCGACAGCAGCAGCAGCGCGTCGGCCACCTCCGACAGCTCCTCCACCCGGCCGCGGCAGTCGGCGCAGCCGGCCAGGTGCTGCAGCGCGCGGGCGCGCAGCTCCCCGGTGACGGTCCCGAGCGCCAGCTCCGGGGCCAGCTCGATGAGGGCGTCGCAGTCCATGCGCTCGTTCACGTGCTCACCCCCAGCGCGGACCGCAGCCGCAGCATCGCCGTCCGGATCCTGGTCTTGGCCGTGCCGAGCGGCACGCCCTCCGACTCGCTGATCTCCCGTGCCGTCTGCCCGTAGAAGCCGGCCCGCACGATCGCGCGGCGTTGCTCGGGCGGCAGGCCCGCCACCGCCCTGCGCAGCCGCTCGACGTCGTCGACCGGGAACTCGCGCGCACCCGGGTCGCCCTCCCGGCTGGGCAGCCCGAGCGCCAGCAGCGCCTCCTCGGCGACCGGCTCGGCGCGCCGCAGCCGGGTCACGTCGATGGCCAGGTTGCGGGCGATCGTCAGCAGCCAGGTCGCCACCGACCCGCGCCTGGCGTCGTAGGCCGCCGCGTGCTGCCAGGCCCGCACGAACGTCTCCTGCGCCACGTCCTCCGCCACCCCAGGGTCGCGCACGATCATCAGCGCGAGGCCGTAGACGCGCGCCTGGAAGCGGCGCACGAACGCCGTCGCGGCGGCCCGGTCGCCGGAGGCCAGGCCCGCGAGCAGCGACTCGTCGGAGACGTCGGCAGACCTCATGGCAGTTCTACGAAGCGGCGGCCCGGAGGGATTGCGCCCAGCCTACCGGTCAATCCCTTCCGGCCGCCGCCTCGTAGCAGCTACCGACAGCCGAGCACCCCGACGTCTGCAAGGAGGCCTCCCGCGATGCGACGACCAAGAGGATCCCGTGCGCTGCTGCTGCTGGTGGGCGCCGTGGCGCTGCTGGCGGCGGCCTGCGGCGGCGGCGGCGGAACCAGCGACGCGGCCGGCGCCGGAGGGGGCGAGATGTCGCTGGCGATCGCCAGCCCCGCCGACGGGGCCAGCGTCACCGAGCCGTTCACGCTGAAGGTCTCCTCCAGCGTGCCGCTCGGGGAGCCCGACAGCGGCAGGCACCACGTGCACATCTGGTTCGACGGCCAGGAGGCCGACTACAAGATCAACTACACCGACAGCTTCCAGGTCGAGGGGCTGCCGGCGGGCGAGCACGTCCTCACCGCCGCGCTGGCCAACGCCGACCACTCGCTGGCGGGCCCACGGTCGGAGATCACCGTGACCGTCGGCGGCGGGGACGGCGGCGCGACCGCCACCACCAGCAGCCAGGACGGCGGCCCTGCCTACCCGTGAGCGGCAGCAGCCCCGAGGCCAGGGCCAGGCCGGGCGCCGCCTGCAGCGGTACGGGCGCCCGGCCCGGTGGCTCCACGCGGTCGTCTACCTGGCGACCCTGACCCTGCTCGGCACCGGTTGGTGGCTGCTGCTGGGACGCGAGGGGCAGCCGAGCCCGCTGGCCAGGCTGGTCGGCGTCCCTGACGTGGTCACCCACAAGGACGTCGGCTGGGCCCTGGCCGGGCTGGGAGCGGCACTGCCGCTGTTGCGCCCGCGGGCGGTCGGCCGCTTCGTGGCGGCGTCGCTGCGCTTCGACCGCGGCGACCTCGCCTGGCTGGCCCGCTGGCCCCGCGCGGTGCTCGACGGCCGCTTCGCCCACCACCGGCGCCATTTCGACCCCGGCCAGCGCATCGCGAACCTGTTCCTGGCCGGGGGGCTGCTGCTGCTGGTGCTGAGCGGCCTCGGGCTGGTGCTGGTCCACGGCGGCCCGGCGTTCGTCTGGCTGGTGCGGGTGCACCGCTGGACCACCTGGCTGGTCACCCCGGTGATCGTCGGGCACGTGCTGGTCGCCTCCGGCGTCCTGCCCGGCTACCGCGGCGTCTGGCGCTCGATGCACTCCCGCCGCGGCGTCTCCGAGGCCACCGCCCGCCGGCTCTGGCCCGCCTGGACCCGCCGCAGGCTCGACGCGGACCGGGAACCACGCATCACTGCTCGATGAACTGGTAGTCGATCCGGATGCGGCCGTCGTCGTCCAGCACCAGGACCTCCAGGCCGACGCCCGCCACGGGACCGCCGTGGATGTCACCGTCGCCGAGCTGCGACTGGAGGCCTTCCTGCCCGCCGACGAGGCCACCGCCCGCATCCTGAACGACCTGGGGCGGGCGACGCGGCGGCGACCCTGAGCCGCGGGCCGAGCAGGATCAGCCGGCGGCCGCCGTGCGGGTATGTCAAGGCTTGACAATCCCGCGCAGACCGGGCCACGCTCCGTGCGGATAGCGCATGCCTGTTCGCTATCCGCACCTCTGGGCCGAACGAGGCACGAACCGGGGAGGCGCCGATGGGCTCGTACGACGACGCGGTCCGTACGCTGGAGGTGGAGCTCGGCGGGGTCGAACGGGCCTTCCGCGACCTCAGCGAGGAGCAGTGGCGGACCCCCACCAAGCTGCGGCCGCTCGACGAGACGCTGCCGCGCTGGACCCTGTTCGAGCTGGCCGGGCACTTCGACATCTCGATCGGGCTGACCAGGATGCTGATCGCGGAGCCCCAGGACGGCCAGCCGGGCCGCGACCGCACCAGCTTCTTCATCTTCCCGCGCTCGGAGGTCGCCCCGGTCGTCTACGACTACGCCTACAAGATGGTGCTGGGCAAGACCCCGCAGCAGATGGCCGACGTGCTGCACGAGACCTTCAGCAAGACGGTCCAGGAG
>DASYRU010000363.1:0-1778 GCA_036004165.1 Actinomycetota bacterium | reverse complement strand
CGACACCCGCCGGCTCGACGCCTGCTTCGCGGCCGTCGACTACTTCGAGCAGCGCGAGCTGCCGTTCATCGTCGCCATCAACTGCTTCGACGGGGTCCTGACCCACGCGGTGGATGACGTGCGCGAAGCCCTGGTCGTCGGCGACGAGACCCCGATCGTGGTCTGCGACGCCCGCGTCAGGGAGTCGGCCAAGGCCACCCTGATCGAGCTGGTCCAGCACGCCCTCGCCCGCGCCTCCGCGGTCCTGCGCTCCCCCGCCAACACCCGCGGCAGCGTCCCCTCCGGCTCCTCCAGCTGAAGCGCGGCGCGCCGCTGCCGCTACCCGGCGCGGGAGCGGCGGGCGCGGACCACCAGGCCGACCGCGACCAGGCCGAGCAGGAGTCCTGCCACGGCGAGCGCGGTCTCCAGGTCTGGGCCGTCGGTGGCCGCCGGCTCCGCTGCGGTCGCGCCGCCCTGCGCCTGGCCGGCGGGCTGGCCGGCCGACCCGGCCCCGGCGGGTGGGGTGGCGTCGCTGCCGAGGCGGACCCGGAAGATCCAGAGGCCGCTGTTCATGTCGCTGGCGAGCACCAGGTCCTTCCACGGGTAGACGCCCCAGACCAGCGGCATGCCCCGCTCGCCGCCCTCGGCGGTGGCGGCGGTCTGGCGGGCCGGCCCTGGCGGCGGCACGAAGAAGGCGACCTCCTTCGGACGGCTCGGCGCCGCCAGGTCGACGACCCGGACGCCGTCGGAGTACCAGGAGGCGTACTCGAGCGTGCCGCGGATGACCGCGTTGTGGACCGAGTAGACCCCGTCGCGGCGCACCTTGCCGTCCTGGCCCGGCACGGCGGCCTCGGTGCCGAAGGTGGACAGCAGGGCCGGACGCTCCAGCCTGCTGGTGTCGAAGATCCGCTGGGACGTCCAGCTGGCGGTGGCACCGCTGCCGAGCACGCTCATCGCCTCGTCGTTCTGGACGAACAGGGTCTCGTCCTGGTTGAACCAGCCGGAGTGGGCGCCCCGGTAGCGGTCCTGCGACCGGTAGCCGGTCTGCCCGATCAGCCTCGGCGCCTCCGGGTCGCCGATGTCGAGGAACTGCTCGCCCGCCGCCCAGAACGAGGCGAACAGCTTGCGTCCCCGGTCGAATGGCCAGGCGCTGTGGCAGAACACGTCCCGCCTGGCGGCGAGCTGGCCCCTCGCCTCGGCCGGGCCGTCACGGCGGACGTCCCAGTCGGCCAGCTGCCGTGGCCGGCGCGGGTCGGTGGCGTCGATGATCCGCAGGTCGCCCTGCCGCCCCTGGCTGAGCTGGAACGAGTAGGGCACGGCCGCCAGGATCAGCAGCCGGCCGTCGGGACGCTGCACCACGCCGAGCTCGTGCACGCCCGACGGGACCCCGGTGGCGAGCTGGCCGAGCGGCCGGGGGCTTGCCGGGTCGCTGACGTCGTAGAGCGCCAGGCCGGCGAAGCCGGGGTCCTGGCGGGCGCAGCGCTGGATGCCGACGGCGGCGAGGTCGCCGCTGAAGGCCTTGGTGCGCACGGTGCCCACCCAGACGTCCTGGCCGTCGCTGCCCGGGAACTTCGCGAACGAGGCCAGCGGCCTGGGCCTTGCCGGGTCCCGCAGGTCGATCGCCCACACCCCGTTCGGGGGCCGGCAGTCACCGGAACGGAGGTTGCCGAGGTAGGCCACGTCGCGGTGGGCCCAGACGTCGGCATAGCCGCCGCCCTGCGGCGGCGCGACGTGGCCGACCAGCTCGGTGTTCCAGGTCCTCGGCGTGCCCGCCTGGCCGGCGGCCGGCGGCGGCGCGC
>DASYRU010000362.1:0-5395 GCA_036004165.1 Actinomycetota bacterium | reverse complement strand
CTGACCTTCGAGCTGACCGCCATCAACCAGTACTTCCTCAACGCGAGGATGTGCGAGAACTGGGGCTACCTGCGGCTGGCGAAGCGGCACCGCGAGATCTCGCTGGAGGAGATGCACGACACCGAGGAGCTGATCGACCGGATCCTGTTCCTGGAGGGGCTGCCGAACCTGCAACGGCTGGGGACGGTCAGGGTGGGCGAGTCCCCGATCGAGCAGATCCACCTGGCGGTCGAGCTGGAGCGGACCGCCGTGCGCAACCTGGGCGGCTACGTCGCCACCTGCGTTGAGCTCGGCGACCAGGGCACGCGGGAGTTCCTGGCCGCCATGATCGCCGAGGAGGAGCGGCACGCCGACTACTGGGAGACGCAGCAGGCCACCATCGAGCAGATCGGCGACGCCCACTACCTGGCTCAGCAGGTCCGCGACTAGGGTCGGTCCCCGGCGGACGCGCGCCTCAGCGCGAGGTCGCTTCCAGCAGCGGCGCAGGCGGCGCCGGGGCGTGCTGGGCGAGCAGCTCCTGGATCAGCGGGCAGCAGCCACCGCAGGTGATCCCTGCGCCGCAGCGGCGCCCGACCTCGTCGAGGTCGCACGCGCCCGCGGAGATCGCCTCGCGGATCTCGCCGTCGGTGACGGCCCGGCAATGGCAGACGAACATCGCCAAGACTTTAGGCCTCCCTAACTCCGCGCACAAGAGGCAGCCGCGCATCGGCGTGGTCGGTGCGGCTAGCGGCCGAGCCGGGACAGGTCGATCGCCTCGTTGGCGGCGGAGGCGTGCAGGCCGGGACGGGGGCCGCCGGCCAGCACGTAGACGACCCGGCCGACCGCGACCACGCCGAGGCCGTGGCGCGGGGTCGGCAGCGGCGGCAGGGAGCGCCAGCGGCCGGCCCGCACGTCGAACGCCTCCGCCTCCGGGAAGGTCGCCTCCGCCTCGCCACCCACGGCCACCACCAGCCCGTCGCCGGTGGCCGCGGCGGCCAGCCCGCCGCGCGCCGTCGGCATCGCCGGCAGCGCCGACCAGCGGCCGCTGGCCGGGTCGAAGACGTCGGCGTCGGCCAGGTTCCCGCCGAGCCCGCCGACGCGGCCGCCGACCACGTACACCCGGCCGTCGGTGGCGGCGGCGCCCAGGTGCTCCCGCCTCCTCGGCAGGCCGGGCGCGCTCGACCAGCGGTCGGCCGCCGGATCGTAGACCAGGGTGTCGGCCGCCAGCCCGCCGGGCGCGACCCCGCCGACCAGGTAGAGCCGGCCGGCGGCGGCGACCAGGCCGCCGGCGGCCCGGCCCTCCGGCAGCGGCGCCAGCGTCCGCCAGCGCTCCCCCTCCAGCCGGGCCGCCTGCCGGCTCGGGCCCGCCTGGCCGTGGCCGCCGGCCACGTACAGGACCCCGTCAAGGGCGACGGCCATGGCGTGGTTGACGGCCACCGGCAGGTCCGGGCCGCGCGACCAGGCGTCCGCGGCCGTGTCATAGACCTCCACCGTAGCCACCGTGGCGCCGTCCGGCGCGAAGCCGCCCAGCAGGTAGATGCGGTCGCCGACCGCGGCGGCGGCCACCTCGGTCCGCTCCGAGGGGGCCGGCTTCAGCCGCTGCCACGCAAGACCGCCCTCGACCGGCGGCGGAGCGGGCGCCGGCCGCTCCCCCGCCGTGCACGCGGCGACCAGCAGCGCCGCCGCAACGCCGACGACCCGCAGCCTGCCCATGCCGCCAGCCTGGAGCCCGCCACCGGCCAATGCAAGCGGGACCCTGCTGACCGGGGGGCAACAAGCGCCCCCCCGGGCCCCCCGGTTCGTCTGGCCCCACGGTCCCCCCGGTCCCCGGCGGGTGCCGTGGGTCCGGGGGCGTTACGCTGAGCGGTGCATGGCTGGGAGGCGCCGGAGGAGGCGGAGGTCCATGAGCATCTCGAGCAACGAGCAGGCGGTCGTCGACGCGGTCATCCCGCGGCTGCTGGTCGGCGGCGAGTGGCGCGACGCCGGCGCGGGCGGCACCTTCCCGGTCGAGGACCCATCGACCGGCGAGCTGCTCTGCCAGGTGGCCGACGCGCGACCCGAGGACGCCATGGCCGCGCTGGACGCCGCGGTCGCCGCGCAGGGCGCCTGGGCCGCCCACCCGCCGCGGGAGCGGGGCGAGATCCTGCGCCGCGCCTACGAGGCGATCACCGCCCGCGCCGACGAGCTGGCGCTGCTGATGACCCTCGAGATGGGCAAGCCGGTGGCCGAGTCGAGAGCCGAGGTCGCCTACGCGGCCGAGTTCTTCCGCTGGTTCGCGGAGGAGGCGGTCCGCATCGACGGCCGCTACGCGGTCGCGCCCAACGGCGCGGGCCGGCTGCTGACCATGAAGCAGCCGGTGGGCCCCTGCGTGCTGATCACCCCGTGGAACTTCCCGATGGCGATGGGCACCCGCAAGATCGGCCCGGCGGTGGCGGCCGGCTGCACCATGGTGATCAAGCCGGCCGGACTGACGCCGCTGTCGATGCTCGCCCTTGCCCAGATCCTCCAGGAGGCCGGCCTGCCCGCCGGGGTCCTCAACGTGGTCACCACCTCCTCGTCGGGGGCGGTGATGGAGCCGCTCATCAAGGACGGGCGGGTCCGCAAGCTGTCGTTCACCGGCTCCACCGAGGTCGGCCGCAAGCTGCTCGCCCAGGCGGCCGACAACGTGCTGCGGGTCTCGATGGAGCTGGGCGGCAACGCGCCGTTCCTGATCTTCGACGACGCCAACCTGGACGCCGCCGTGGAAGGCGCGCTGCTTGCCAAGATGCGCAACATCGGCGAGGCCTGCACCGCGGCCAACCGCTTCCACGTGGCCGAGCCGGTGGCGGCCGCGTTCGCCGACCGCCTGGCCGAGCGGATGGCGGCGCTGAAGCTCGGCCGTGGCACCGAGGACGGCGTGCAGGTCGGCCCGCTGATCGACAAGAACGCCGTCGACAAGGTGTCGGAGCTGGTCGGTGACGCCATCGACAAGGGCGCCAGGGCGGTGGTCGGCGCCCGGCCGGGCGACGGGCGAGGCTACTTCTACCAGCCGACGGTGCTGGCCGACGTGCCCGCCGATGCCAGGGTGCTCAAGGAGGAGATCTTCGGCCCGGTCGCCCCGGTGGCCGCCTTCGACTCCGAGGAGGCGGCCGTGGCCGCCGCCAACGACACCCAGTTCGGGCTGGTCGCCTACGTCTACACCGCCGACCTCAAGCGCGCCTTCCGGGTGGTTGAGGCCCTGGAGACCGGCATGGTCGGCCTCAACCAGGGCATGGTGTCCAACCCGGCGGCGCCGTTCGGCGGGGTCAAGCAGTCCGGCTTCGGCCGCGAGGGCGGCGCCGAGGGCATCGACGAGTACCTCGAGATCAAGTACGTGGCGATGAACCTGTGAGGTGAGCGCGTGGCGGGGCCGCTGGAGCGGCCGGCTGGCCGCCCTGGCCCTCGGCGCCCCGCTGGCCCTTGCCTTCCCCCGCCCAGGCCTGTGGTGGCTGGCCTTCGTCGGGCTGGCGCCGCTGCTGCTGCTGGCCGCGGCCGCCCGCGACCGGCGGGAGGCGGCGGTGCGCGCCTGGCTCGGCGGCACCGGGTTCTTCCTGGCGGTCAACCTGTTCCTGGCGCCCAAGGTGGGCCCGTTCATGCTGCCGCTGGCGCTGCTGCTCGGCGCGCTGTGGCTGCCGCTCGGCTGGCTGGCCTGGCGGCTGCTGGGCCGCCCCACCGTCGGCCGGCTGGCCGCGGCGCTGGCACTGCTGCCAAGCGTCCTGGTGGTCGGCGAGGCGGTCCGTTCCTGGGAGGGGTTCGGCGGGCCATGGGGGCTGCTGGGAGCCAGCCAGTGGAACCACCCGCCGACCCTGGCCGTCGCCGCCCTCGGCGGCGTCTGGGCGGTGAGCTTCCTGCTGGCCGCCGTCAACGTCGCCGTGGCCGCGGCGGCGCGGCCGGGCGGCCCGGTCACCGTCCGGGCCGCCGCGGCGGCCACCGCGGTGGTGCTGCCGCTGGCCGCGCTGGCCTGGTGGGCCTGGCGGCCGGCGCCGCCGCCGGCGGGCACGGTGCGGGTGGCGCTGGTCCAGCCCGGCGTGATCTCCCCGGTCGAGGCCCGCTTCCAGGCCAGCGAGCGGCTCAGCCTGGCGCTCCGGCAGGGCTCCGGCGGCCCGGTCGACCTGGTGGTGTGGGGCGAGAGCAGCGTCGGTCGCGACCCGGCCGCCCACCCCGGCGACCTCGC
This sequence comes from Actinomycetota bacterium, assembly GCA_036004165.1. Taxonomy (GTDB): domain Bacteria; phylum Actinomycetota; class CALGFH01; order CALGFH01; family CALGFH01; genus CALGFH01. The sequence goes on along the minus strand of DASYRU010000362.1, from coordinate 1,224 downwards.
CCGGCTGGCGGCGGTGGCCAGGGCCGCCGGCGGGCCGGTGCTGGCCAACGTCGACGCCCAGCGCGGCCGCGACGGCGGCATCTACAAGACCGCCCTGCTGGTCGGCCCCTCGGGCGTGCTCGGCAGCTACGACAAGATGCGGCTGGTGCCGTTCGGCGAGTACGTGCCGCTGCGGCCGCTGCTCGGCTGGGTGACCCGCTTCACCGACGCGGCCAAGGTCGACCGGCACCGCGGCCGCCGGCTGGCGGTGCTGCCCGCCGGCAGGCTTCCCATCGGGCCGCTGATCTGCTTCGAGTCGGCCTTCCCCGACCTGGCGCGGAACCTGGCCGCCCGCGGCGCCGGCCTGATCGTGGTCCAGACCGCCGACACCACCTTCCAGCGCAGCTGGGGTCCCGACCAGCACGCCAGCCTGGCGGCGGTGCGGGCGGTGGAGGCCGGCCGCCCGGTGGTCCAGGCCGCCATCAGCGGGGTCTCGGCCGCCTTCGACGCCCGCGGCCACCGGCTGGCGTGGCGCCCGACCTCCTGGCGAGGCGTCGCCGTGGTCGAGCTGCCGGGCTCCCGCGAGCGGACCCCCTACGACCGCGCCGGCGACCGGCTCCCAGCGGCCTGCGCGCTCGCCCTGGCGGCCGCCGCCGTCACCGCCGGCCTGCGCCGCCGCGCCGCCGCGTGAACCTTCGGCAAAGAAGGTCGCGCATTACCAAGACCACGGGATCCCTGAGGCGATCAGGTCTGACGTCAGGTAATGCGCGACCTTCTTTGGGAGGCCGCGTGGAGGTCGCTGCGCCTGCTACCCTGCGGTGACCGACGAGTGGTTTGGCACCCAAACGGGGGTGGACCGGCATGGCAGCGCCGATCCGACGCATCGGGATCCTCACCAGCGGTGGCGACGCCCCCGGGCTCAACGCGGTGATCCGGGCCGTCGTCAAGACGGCCGAGGTCGAGTACGGCTGGTCGGTCCTCGGCATCGAGCACGGCTTCGAGGGGCTGATCGGCAAGCCCCGCACCCGCACCCTCGACGGGGCCGCCGTGGCCGGGCTGCTGCCCCGCGGCGGCACCATCCTCGGCTCCACCAACAAGGGCCACTTCGCGGCCATGCGGGTCGACGGCGAGCTGGTCAGGGACCCGGCCCCCTACAAGGAGCTGGCCTCCAACACCCGCCGGCTCGGCATCGACGCCCTGGTGGTGATCGGCGGCGAGGGCAGCCAGGGGATCGCCAGCGAGCTG
>DASYRU010000361.1:0-4297 GCA_036004165.1 Actinomycetota bacterium | reverse complement strand
GTCACCGGCGACGCTAGGTGGCGGGATCGGCGTCGGGACCTCGCGACCCCCCGAGGACCGTGACCAGCCACTGGGCGACCGACTGGGCGGAGAGCTGCTGCTGCCCCACCGCCCGGTACATCGCCTCGAGGTCGGCGTAGTCGAGCATCGCCAGCGAGCCGTCCTCGGTGGCCCGCTGCAGCGACCAGCCCTGGTCGGAGAGGGCCTGGTCGATCGCCCGCTGGCCGGTCTCGATGGCGTCGTCGCGGTGCTGCTCCGCCAGCCACTGGCGGATCTTGACGTGCGCCTGGGGGCTCCTGACGGAGCCGAGCCATTCCTTGGACGGCCCCGGGTACTCCGAGGCGGAGGTGAGCACCTCGACCACGTCCCCGTCGGCCAGGGTGCTGGCCAGCGGCACCAGCTGGCCGTTGACCCTGGCCCCGATACATCGGTGGCCCAGCTCGGTCCGCAGCGCGTAGGCCATGTCCACGGGGGTGGCGCCCAGCGGCAGGGTCAGCGCGTCCCCCTTCGGGGTGAAGACCAGCACCTCCTGGTCGGAGAGGTCGGAGCGCAGCGACGCAAGGAACTCCCCCGGGTCGGAGACGGCCCGCTGCCAGTCCAGCAGCCGGTGCAGCCAGAGCAGGTCGTCGGCGTTGCCGGCCGGGTCGGGCTGGGGGCCGGCCCGGCGGTGGCGCGGCTCCCTGGCGTGGGCGACCACCCCGTACTCGGCGGTTCGGTGCATCGCCTCGGTGCGGATGTGCACCTCGACCGGCTCCTCGCCCGGGCCGATCACGGTGGTGTGCAGCGACTGGTAGAGGTTGAGCTTCGGCGCGGCGATGAAGTCCTTGAAGCGCCCCGGCACCGGGTGCCAGCGCCCATGGACGGCGCCCAGCGCGATGTAGCAGTCGCTGGGCCCGCCGGCGACGACCACCAGCAGCCGCGGCGGGTCGTGGATCTCGCGACTGCCCCGCTCCAGCATCGTCTGGTAGATCGAGTAGTAGTGCCTGGGGTGGCTGCTGACCGCCGCCTTGATCTTGGCCGATCGCAGGTCCGACTGGATCTGGCGGCTGAGCACGGCCACGTGCTCGCGGCGGGCCGCCGAGCGCCTGGCGACGGCCTGGACGATCTCGTCGTACTCCTCGGGGTGCACGGTGGCGAAGGCGAGGTCCTCCAGGTCCCGCTTGAGCACCTGCAGCCCGAGCCGGTTGGCCAGCGGGGCGAGCACCTCCAGGGTGGCCCTCGCGGTCCGCTCCTGCTTGTGGGGCGGCTGGAACTGCAGGGTGCGCATGTTGTGCAGCCGGTCGGCGAGCTTGATGATCAGCACCCTGAGATCGAGGGCCATGGCAACGATCATCTTGCGGATGGTCTCGGCCTCGGCGGCGTCGCCGAACTCCATCTTGTCGAGCTTGGTGACCCCGTCGACCAGGTGGGCGACCTCGTCGCCGAACTCGTCGGTCGCCTCCTCCAGGGTGTAGCCGGTGTCCTCGACCGTGTCGTGCAGCAGCGCGGCGACCAGGGTGGTGGTGTCCATGCCGAGCTCGGCGAGGATGATGGCGACCGCCAGCGGATGGGTGATGAACGGGTCGCCGCTGGTGCGGTGCTGGCCGCGGTGCTCGCGCTCGGCGACCTCGTAGGCCAGCTGGAGCATCTGGGTGTCGCCCTTGGGGTGGGCGGCGCGGTGGGCGGCGATCAGCGGCTCGAGCGGCCGCTCGGCGGCCGGGCCGTGCGCGAACGGGTGCCTGGACCGTGCCGCGAGGGCCCGCATCCGCCGGCCGAGCGGCCGCCCGGGGACGTCGTCGGCCTGCGCCTCGGACGGCGCCTCCGGCGGTCCGTCGGGGACCTTGGGCAGCTCTGCGGTGTCCGCGGCACGGTCGACCTCGGAGCTCACGGGCACCTCCCCTCCAAGGTCGCCGGGTATGCGGCTGCAAGCCCCGCAATCCTATGGTATCGGGCTTCGGCAAACCGGGAGGTTGCGATCGTCGCGTTCCCCTTCGTGGACGTTTATGGAAGAATCCTGTCACCGAGTGGTGTGCAGTGACGGACCGACGCACCTGAGGGGGCAAGTCGTGACGCAGGAGCACGATCGCACGGCCTTCGTCGATCTGGAGGCGGCCGCCGTCTGGCGGGGCCACGAGCAGGGGGTGGTCACCGACGAGGAGGTCTACGGGCGGCTGGACGAGCTGGAGCGGCTGCTGTGGCGGCGGGTGTTCGGCGGCCTGCGCCGGGTGGCGCCGGGCTCGCGGGTCTACGTCGGCTTCCCCGTCGGCGCGCGGGTGCCCGAGCTGGCGGCCGGCGAGGCCGGCTGAACCAGCAGGCGCCGTAGCAGCTTGCCCGACTGGCCCCTTGGCAGGACCGCCACCACTGCCAGCTGCCTCGGCGCCTTGGCCGGCGGCAGCCGCTCCAGCGCGAACGCCCGCAGCTCCGCCAGGGACGGCGGGGCCGCCGGGTCGCTCGGCACCACGAACGCGGCCACCCGCTGGCCCCATTCGGGGTCGGGCTGGCCACAGACGCCGACCTCGGCGACCGCCGGGTGGGCGGCCAGGACCGTCTCGACCTCGACCGGGTGGACGTTGACGCCGCCGGTGACGATCAGGTCGTCGCCGCGGCCGAGCACCACCAGCCGGCCGTCCGGCTCCAGCCGGCCGACGTCCCCGGTCCACAGCCAGCCGCCGCGCAGCGCCGCCGCGGTGCGTTCGGGATCGCCGCGGTAGCGGCGGAACAGGGTCGGCCCGCGCAGCCCGATCTCGCCGTCGGGGGCGATCCGCAGCTCCACCCCTGGGAGCGGATGGCCGTCGTGGACCACCCCGCCGACGGTCTCGGTCAGGCCGTAGGTGCGGACCACGGTCGTTCTGGCGGTCGGCAGCCGGGCGACCAGGTCGGGTGGCAGCGGACCGCCGCCGAGCAGCACCCGCCGGAAGCGTCCCAGCTCGGCGCCGGCGTCCAGCAGGCGGCGCAGCATCGTCGGCACCAGTGACACCAGGGTGGCCCTGCCGGCGGCGGCGGCCACCCGTGCCGGGTCGAAGCGCTCGTGGACCTCCACGGGCAGGCCGGTGTGCCAGGCGCGCGCCACCACCGCCAGGCCGGCGACGCCGTGCAGCGGCAGGCAGCACAGCCAGCCGTCGCCATCGCCGGCGTCGAGGGCGGTGGAGACGGCGACGGCGGCGGCTCCGACGGCGTCGGCGCCCAGCTCGACCGCCTTGGGAGCGCCGCCGGTCCCGGAGGTCGCGACCACCGCGGCCGTGCCCGGCTCCGCCGGTTCCCCGCCGGGCAGGCGGCGGCGGCCGTCCGCGTCCAGCAGGTGGGTGGGGCGGGCGGCGGCCAGCACCCGCCGCAGCTCCCGCGGTGGCGCCGCCGGGTCGAGGGGCAGGACCGCCTCGCCGGCCTCCCAGGCCGCGACCAGCGCGGCGGCGGCGCGCTGGCCGCGCAGGGCGACGGCCAGCACATGAACAGACTCGGGCACCCAGGTACGCTACCAGGACGAGCCCCGTCGAACAGGAGCGCGAACCCCGGTGGACTGGCAGCGGCAGGGAAGCTGGACCGACATCCGCTACGAGACGGCCGAGGGGATCGCGAAGGTCACCATCTGCCGGCCGGAGGTGCGCAACGCGTTCCGGCCAAAGACCCTGTTCGAACTGCAGGCCGCCTTCGAACTGGCCCGCGACGACCCGGCGGTCGGGGTGGTGGTGCTCACCGGCGAGGGCAGCGAGGCCTTCTGCTCCGGCGGCGACCAGCGCATCCGCGGCGAGGACGGCTACCTGGACGAGCGTGGCGTCGGCCGCCTCAACGTGCTCGACCTCCAGATCCAGATCCGGCGCCTGCCCAAGCCGGTGATCGCCATGGTGGCCGGCTACGCCATCGGCGGCGGGCACGTGCTGCACCTGGTCTGCGACCTGACGGTCGCGGCCGACAACGCCCGCTTCGGCCAGACCGGCCCGCGGGTCGGCTCCTTCGACGGCGGCTACGGGATGGGCATGCTGGCCCGCACCGTCGGGCGCAAGAAGGCCGCCGAGATCTGGTTCCTGTGCCGGCAGTACGACGCCGAGCAGGCGCTGCAGATGGGCTTGGTGAACACGGTGGTCCCGCTGGACCGGCTGGAGGCGGTCACGGTCGAGTGGTGCCGGCGGATCCTGGAGCACAGCCCGCTGGCCCTGCGCCTGCTCAAGGCCGGCCTCAACGCCGACACCGACGGCCTGGCCGGCGTGCAGCAGCTCGCCGGCGACGCCACCCTGCTGTACTACATGACCGAGGAGGCCCAGGAGGGCCGCAACGCCTTCCGCGAGAAGCGCCGGCCCGACTTCTCCAAGTTCCCCCGCCGGCC
>DASYRU010000360.1:0-3307 GCA_036004165.1 Actinomycetota bacterium | reverse complement strand
CGGCCTGCTGCTGGCCGCCGGCGACCCGGCCGCCGCGCAGGCCCAGAACAAGGCCGAGGTGAACGGCACCGCCGCCAACAAGTGGGAGCCGGCCACGGTCACCATCCGGCCGGGCGGGTCGGTCACCTTCAAGGTGCAGGGGGGCGCGACCCACCCGGTCGGGTCCGGCACCGGACCCGAGCAGCGGGACAACCGGTTCGACGACTCCAAGTGCCAGCTCGCCCAGATGAGCAAGGTGGGCGACTCCTGCACGGTGAAGTTCGCCAAGCAGGGCACCTACCCGTTCTTCTGTGAGGTGCACTTCGCGCTCGGCATGACGGGAACGGTCAACGTCGGGGAGGGCGGCGGCAGCGCCACCACCACGACCGCAGGCAGCTCCAACGTGGTCGCCCCGCCGAGCGCCGCCGCGCCGCCGTCCGCCGGCCGGCCGGCGATCTACTGGGCCGGCTGGGGGCTGATCGCGCTCGGCGCCCTGCTCGCCCTGATGTTCATCGCCCTGTACGTCCGCTACGCCCCCGGCTTCAACCGCCAGAAGCGCTGACGGCCGCCCGCCGAGCCGGTCGAGCTGGCGTAGCCTGGATTCGGTACGTCGCCTCTCTCTGGAGCAGCCGTGGTCTCGACCACCGTCCCCACCGACCTTCCCGAGCTGGTCGACTGGCAGCTGGCCGCGAAGGTCGGCCGTCGCGTCGCCGGCGGCTCCGAGCTGCCCGCCCGCGCGGCCTGGTCGCGGCAGTTCACCGAGCTGTCGGCCATCGCCGACCGGGCCGTGGCCGAGCTGACCGGCCTCGGCGGCGAACTGCCGCCGCCGCTCGCCGAGCCGCTCGACCGGGGACAATGGGTCGAGGCCAACCTGGCCACCCTGCGGCGCGTCCTGCGGCCGCTGGCCGTCAAGGTGGCCGAGCGGCGCTCCTGGCGGGCGACCGGGCCGGTCCCCTCCGCCATGCGCTCCAGCACCCGCGCGTTGACCGGGGCGCAGGCCGGCACCCTGCTCGGCTACGTCGGCCAGCGCGTGCTCGGCCAGTACGACCTGCCCCTTCCAGGGCCCGACCAGGTCGCCGCATCTCTGAGCAACGGCTCCCAGCCGGCCGAGGTCGGGCCGCACCTCTCCCACGACGGCGAGGGGACGGTGTGGTACGTGGTCCCCAACATCGTCGCCACCGAGCGGCGGCACGGCTTCCGCCCGCGCGACTTCCGGCTCTGGATCGCGCTGCACGAGACCGCCCACCGCCGCCAGTTCCGCGGCGTGCCCTGGCTGCCCGGCCACCTCCAGGGGCTGCTCGACGCCTACCTCGGCTCGGTCGAGGTCGACGACGAGGCGCTCAAGCGGCTCGCCGGCCGGGTCCAGGGGCTGGCCCGCCGGGCGATCGCCGGCGAGCGGCTCGAGCTGCTCGACTTCCTGCTCACCCCGGAGCAGCGGGTGATCGTCGACCGGGTGCAGGCGACCATGACGGTGCTGGAGGGGCACGGCGAGTTCGTGATGGACCAGCTCGGCGCCAGGCTGGTCCCCGGCCACCAGCACATGCACGACACGCTGCGCGCGCGGCGCAACTCGCCGGGCGCCGTCGACCGCCTGATCCAGCAGCTCCTCGGCTTCCGGCAGAAGCTCGACCAGTACGCGATGGGGGAGCGGTTCGTCCGCCGGCTGTTCGACCGTGGCGGCATGGACGCGGTCAACCAGGTGTTCGCCGCGCCCGACGCGCTCCCGACCCTCGACGAGGTGCGCGACCCCGACCGCTACCTCGCCAGGGCCGGCTAGGCGCAGCGCGGCCATGGCAAGGGCGCCGGCCGCGCTCCGCCTGGTCGCCGACCGGGCGGCCAGGGCCCTCGCGGCGGTCGAGGCCCCGGCCGGCGGGGACGGGCTGGCGGCGGCCGTCTCGGGCGGCGCCGACTCGCTGGCCCTGCTCCACGGGCTGCGGACCCTCGCCGGGCCGCGGGGTTGGCGCCTGGCGGTGGTCACCGTCGACCACGGCCTGCGCCCCGGCTCCGCCGCCGACGCCGCCTTCGTGGTCGACCACGCCAAGGCCCTCGGCCTCAGCGCGAAGCTGGTCACCCTCGACCCGGCAGAGCTGGCCGCGCACCGCCGGGCCGGCCCGGAGGGCGCGGCCAGGACCGCCAGGTACCGGGCGCTGTGGCGGGCCGCCGGGGAGCTGGGCTGCGGCTGGCTCGCCACCGGCCACACCCTCGACGACCAGGCGGAGACCGTGCTGTTGCAGCTGCTGCGTGGCGCCGGCGCCGAGGGGCTTGCCGGCATGGCGGTCCGCAGCGACCGGCTGCTCCGTCCGCTGCTGGGGGTGCGCCGGGCCGAGACCCGCGCCTGCTGCGCGGCGCTCGGGATCGGCTGGCGGGAGGACCCGACCAACCAGCAGCCTGGCCCGCTCCGGAACCGGATCCGCCAGCGGGTCCTTCCGCTGCTGGAGGAGCTGCGCCCCGGCGCGGCCCTGGCGCTGGCGCGCGCGGCCGGACTGGCCGCCGACGAGCGCACCTGGCTCGACCCCCTGGTCGCGGCGGCGCTGGCCGCAGCCGAGGCCCATGGTGCTCCACATGGCGAGGTGCGGCTGGACGCGGCGGCGCTGGCCGGCCTGCCCCTCGGGCTCGGCCGCCGGGTGGTGCGGGCGGCCGCCCGCCGCGCCGGCGCGTCCCCGCCGGACGCCGACGCCACCGACCGGATCCTCGCCCTCGCCGGCCCCGGGCGACCCGGTCGCTCCGCCGCCTGGCCGGGCGGCCTTGCCCGCCGCGCCGGCACCGCCGTCGCGATCACAGACGGCCACCTGGCCCATTGACGAAACCGCTAGGCTTAGCCCGCCCCGAGCAGACCCTTCCAGGAGCAGGCGGTCGTGTACGAGGACGACATCGAGTCGGTGCTCCTCACCGAGGAGCAGGTTCAGGACAAGGTGCGCGACCTTGCCGCGCAGATCTCCAAGGACTACGCGGGTCGCGACGTGCTCCTGGTCGGCGTGCTCAAGGGTGCCTTCATCCTCATGGCCGACCTGGCCAGGTGTCTCACCGTGCCCCACGAGTTCGACTTCATGGCCGTCTCGTCCTACGGCTCGGCCACCCAGACCTCCGGCGTGGTCCGCATCCTCAAGGACCTGGACCGGGAGATCCAGGGCCGCGACGTGCTGATCGTCGAGGACATCATCGACTCCGGGCTCACCCTCAACTACCTGCTGAAGAACCTCCGGAGCAGGCGGCCGGCCACCCTCGAGGTCTGCGCCCTGCTCTACAAGCCGGAGCAGTTCAAGGCCGACATCGAGGTCAAGTACGCCGGCTTCGACATCCCCAGCGTCTTCGTGGTCGGCTACGGCCT
>DASYRU010000359.1:0-2707 GCA_036004165.1 Actinomycetota bacterium | reverse complement strand
CCTGCGGCTGGTTCGCTGAGCGACCTCCGCGTGGGGGCACGCTTCACCCCGGTCGGGTACGGCGCGCAGTCGGTGACGATCGACCACGGCCCGACCTTCCACTACGCCGATGTCCGCTACGTCGCCACCGGCGGGCTGCTGGCGCTGAACCCAAGCTGGCTGCGCATCTCGATGAACCCCGCACGGGGTGACGGCGGCACCTGCTACGGCGACTCTGGCGGGCCGAACTTCCTCGGCGCCGGGCCGACCGAGACGAACATCGTGGCGGCCACCACCATCACCGGTGACTTCATGTGCCGCGCCACCAACGTCGACTACCGCATGGATACACCCTCGGCGCGGGCGTTCCTCGGCCAGTACGTCACGCTGCCGTAGGCAGACGGGCGTCAGTCCAGGCAGAACTCGTTGCCCTCCGGGTCCTGCAGGACCACCCAGTACTGGTCCGGCTCGTCGTGGGCGGCGGTCCTGGTCGCCCCGGCCGCGACCAGCCGCGCCGCCTCGGCGTCGATGCGGCGGCGGCGTTCCCGCGGCGGCGTGCCCGGCGGGCCGCTGACGTGCAGGTCCAGGTGGACGCGGTTCTTGGCGGTCTTCGGCTCCGGCACCCGCTGGAAGAACAGCCGCGCGCCGACGCCGTCGGGGTCGACCAGCCAGCCGTGGTCGTCCCACCGCTCCGGCGGAGCCTGCTGCTGGTAGCCGAGCGCCTGCGCCCAGAACCCGGCCAGCCGCCCCGGCTCGGCGGCGTCGAAGGAGACCTGGAACCTGGTAGCCATCTGACCTCCTGTCACTACAGCATCGAGGACCTCGTCGAGGCGGCCAACCTGACTGAGCGGTATCAGGATCTCAGGATCGGACCGGCCGACGCCTCGGTCGCGGTCACACGGCGACTAGTTGCAACGGGTATACCCGGCGTGTATAGTCCGGCCGTGACCGTCTCCTACGCCCTCCTCGGTCTGCTCGAGGGATCCAGCCGACACGGCTACGACCTGAAGCGGTCGTACGACCGGCGGTTCGGCGAGGTCAAGCCGATCCGGTTCGGCCAGGTCTACCGCACGCTCTCCCAGCTCGAGCGGGATGGCCTGGTCGAGGTCGTTGGCGTCGAGGCCGGATCGGGCCCCGATCGCAAGCGGTACTCCATCACACCCGAGGGGGTGACCGACCTGGACACCTGGCTCGGCGAGCCGGAGGAACCACAACCGCACCGCCAGTCGGTGCTGTTCACCAAGGTCGTGGTGGCGCTGCTGTCGGGGCGGTCGGCGGAGCACTTCCTCGACGTGCAACGGGCCATGCACCTGGACACGATGAAGGCGCTGACCACGGCCCGGCGCAACGCGGCGACCACGCAGGACGCGTTGCTCGCCGACTTCCAGCTGTTCCACCTCGAGGCCGACCTGCGGTGGATCGACCACACGGAGTCCCGCCTGGCGGCCCTGGCTGAGGAGGTGCGCGATGTCCCAGATCCTCGTCGGCGATGACCTGCACAAGTCGTTCGGCCTGACCCAGGCGCTGCGCGGCGCGAGCATCGTCCTCGACGAGGGCGAGATCGTCGCCGTGATGGGGCCGAGCGGCTCCGGCAAGTCGACGCTGCTGCACTGCCTCGCGGGCATGCTCACGCCCGACCGGGGCGAGGTGCACCTCGCCGGGCGGCGCATCGACCAGCTGCCCGACCGGGAACGGGCCCACCTGCGGCGCACGGTGTTCGGGTTCGTCTTCCAGTTCGGGCAGCTGGTGCCCGAGCTGCCGGCCGTGGAGAACATCGCCCTCCCCCTGCTGCTGGCCGGGCGACGCCGCAAGCACGCACTCGCGGCCGCCGCGCCGTGGCTCTCGCGACTGGGCCTCGATGGCCTCGGCGAGCGGCTGCCCGGCGAGCTCTCCGGGGGTCAGGGCCAGCGGGTTGCGATGGCACGGGCGCTGGTGGCGAACCCGACGGTCGTGTTCGCCGACGAGCCCACGGGCTCGCTCGACTCCGTCGCGGCCGACGAGGTCATGGAGCTGCTCGTCGATGCCGCTCGCGAGCAGGGCACCAGCGTCCTGATGGTGACGCACGAGCCACGAGTCGCCGCGTACGCGGATCGGACGGTGATGGTCCGCGACGGCGTCGATGCCCTCGGGGTCGGCGCGGCATGACCGTCCGTCTCGGCCTGCGGCTCGCCGTCGCCGGTGGACGGGAGTCGCTGCTGCGGCTCGCGGTCACGGCGTTCGGCGTCGCCGTCGGCGTCATGTTGCTGTTGCTGTGCCTGACCGGCCAGTCGGCCGAGCAGGGGCGCGCGGAGCGGTCCGGGTGGCAGAGCGCCGACTCGGACACGCCGGCCACGGCGCCCGACCCCGCGCTGTTCCTGACGGTCACCGACTACCACGAGGGCACCGCGATGATCCGCGCCTATGTGGCGGCCCTGGGGCCTCGCCCGCCGGTGCCGCCGGGCCTGGAGCGCCTCCCCGGGCCGGGCGAGGTCGCGGTCTCCCCGGCGATGCGCTGGCTCCTCGCCTCCACGCCCGACGACCAGCTGGACGACCGGTACCCCGGCCGCGTCACCGCGACCATCGGCGACGCGGGGCTCGCCCATCCCGGCCAGCTCGTCGCGCTCATCGGACGCACGCCGGACCAGCTCGGCGAGGTGACCTCGGAGTCGTTGTACAGGGTGCGGGGCTTCGGCTCGCTGCCCAGCGGCTACGCGTTCTACCAGGGCATACGGGTGCTCCTCCTGCTCGG
>DASYRU010000358.1:0-1573 GCA_036004165.1 Actinomycetota bacterium | reverse complement strand
GCCTCGGCGATGGGGTAATGACCGCAGCCATCGAGCAGCTCGACCACAGCGTCGTTGCCGCTGGCAGCGAGTTGCTGCTGGATCCAGCGAGCCTCGGCCACCGGGTCCGGAAAGTCCGGGTCGGCGGTGCCCATCACGATCAGCGCCGGGCAGCGGACCTCTGGCAGACGCGCGGCGGCGGCATCGTGCCCACCAGCGAGCATCCCGCGCAGCGCGGCCAGCCGGCCCGGTTCGCGCAGGGTTGCGGCCAGATCCCTGCTGTACTCGCCGAGATCAGTCGGCTTGGCGCCCTTGTAGAGGCTGCGGTAGTAGGCCGTCCACGCCGCCGCGATCCGGCCGACGAGCGCGGTGCTCACCTTCATGATCAGGCCCTGGATGCCGCCGCCCGGCTGGGGACTGCGAGTCCAGGGGCCGGTCATGGCCAGCCCGGCCACCAGGTCGGGCGCGTCGGCGGCGGCCACGATGCTGGACGCGGCCGAGTAGGAGTTGCTGAGCAGGACCGCCGGACCGCCGAGGTGGCGCAGGAGCGCGAGCTGATCCGCGCTGGCGGCCGCCGAGCGGTAGTCGTCCCAGCCGACGCTGGACTCGCCCTCGCCGCGCAGGTCCAGCGTGGCCACCCGGTAGCCGGCAACGGCCAGCTTCGGTGCCAGGAAGCGGTACACCTTGCGGGTGTCGCCCATGCCTGGCGTGCAGATCACCAGCGGGGCGCCCTCAGGACCAGCGACGTCGTAGGCGAGACGTCCGCCCGGCACGTCCAGGAACCTGGTCTCCATGACAACCTCCCAAAGCTAGCTCTAATAGCCAAAAAGCTAACTAACATAGCCGGGGTTGTCAAGCTCGCAGAGATAGTGGGCGGGCTGGATCCTGGCCACCACCATCGCGGCGGGCTCGCCCCGTACACTGAGCCGCCGTGACCATGGGGAGGAGCGACGTGGGCGATCCGTTGAACGAGCAGGCCGAGACGCTGGCAGCGCTCAGGCAGGTGGTCGACGCCGCCGGGCCGTACCTGGACCGGTTGCCGCAGCGGCTGGTCTACGACCGCGCCGCCGAGCCGCTGCTGGGCGAGCTGGGCGGGCCACTCCCGGAGGAGGGCTCGGGCACCCGGGCCGCGGTCGAGACGCTGCTGCGCGTCGGGACGGCGACCGCAACCGCCTCCGCCGGGCCGCGCTTCTACCACTTCGTGATCGGCGGCTCGACACCCGCGGCGCTGGCCGGCGACTGGGTCGTGTCGATGCTGGACCAGAACGCGTTCGTACGGGCCTCGTCGCGCTTCGCCGACGCGGCGGAGACGGTCACACTGGACTGGCTGCGCGAGCTGGTCGGCCTGCCAACGGGCTGGGGCGGCGCGCTGACCGCCAGCGCCACCTTTGCCAACCTCACCAGTCTGGCGCTGGCCACGCACTGGTGGGCCGAGCGGCACGGGGTGGACGTCTCCTCGGCAGGGCTGGCCGGCCTGCCCCGGATGCCGGTGCTCTCCGGCGGGTACGTGCACCCCAGCGCCCGCAAGGCCCTGCAGATGCTCGGCCACGGCAAGGACACGGTGGAGGTCTTCACCCGCGACGACATCGGCCGG